>NZ_JAKIHL010000056.1 GCF_021608135.1 Microaerobacter geothermalis | reverse complement strand
TCTGTCTAATAAACGGGCTTGTAAGCACCAAGATTAAGCGACCTCCCTCGCCAGCCGCAAGTCCATTATATCGCATATTGCTTATTTTCATCATCTGATGGTGCCGCGTCAGCGGCATGGATGTCTAATAATTAATGTACAATACGAGGTAATTGTATAACTTTCAAACCAAACAGGTCTTCACAAGTCCGGCTTGTGAAGTTAATAGGGAAGCCGGTGCAAGTCCGGCGCGGTCCCGCCACTGTAAATGGGGAGCTTTGCTGCAAACGATCCACTGTCACTAGCGTGATGGGAAGGAGAGGCAAAGCGTAGATCCATGAGCCAGGAGACCTGCCTGTTTGCGCAGACTATTTTCCTTCGGGTCAAAAGGAAAGGTCGAATGATGGCGAACATGCTGTCCACGCCTTGATCTCCCAGAGGAATCAAGGCATTTTTATTTGCGGACGGCGCAATAGCAGAAACAATAGTATAGATTTGGAAACAGGTACCGAGACGATAGTCAAAAATCGTCCGGTTTAATAGGGAAGTTCGGTGAGAATCCGACACGGTCCCGCCACTGTGATGGATGGCTCACTTGAAAGCGGTTTGTACGTTTTCAGGTGGGCGGACGTTCAGCTAATAAACCACTGAAATCAACTTTCGGGAAGGTGCTGAAACGTTAAACCTAAGTCAGGAGACCTGCCTGTTTTAACAACACTATTGACCTACGAGGAATAGGGAGGTGTTAGAGTGCGGTTCCTTTTGTGCTACTTCTGTGCAAAAAGAGGAATGAAGTTCGAGCATTTCTAGCCTTGCAGGTTGGAAATGCTTTTATTTTTTTAAGGAGGGGAAATAATGATTTTCGAACTTGTTTCATTTTCGATATTTGCCGTTATTACAGGTATCCGACACGGTATTGATTCGGATCATATCGCGGCCATCGCCGATATGGTAGGAATGGAGTCGGAGAAAACTAGGCAGCTGAAGATGGGAATCACTTATTCTTTAGGTCATGGGTCGATTGTGCTGGTGATTGGACTGTTGGCGATTTTTCTGGGAACCCGATTACCTGAATCTGTTTTGTCATTTTTAGAGTTTCTGGTAGGCGCTAGTTTACTAGTGTTGGGGGGATTCATTCTCTTTTCCGTATTCAAGCAAAAGAAAGAATATCAATTCCAAAGTCGCCTACAAATTTTTCTGAAAATCGCGGAGCGGTTGTTCAAGCGTAAATTCGAGATATCAAAATGGGGGGTGTTAGGGGCATTTTCTATTGGCATCCTCCATGGAATCGGTGCCGAAACCCCTACACAAGTATTAATCATATCCACAAGTCTTGGATTTGATAATCTAGCATTTGCTGTTTTGTTGCTCTTGCTTTTTACGATTGGTGTTATCTTTTCGACGATTTTTATCACTTACGCAGCCTCTTGGGGTTTTATGAAAGCGAGGTTTAAAAGGGGTGTCTATATTTTTATCGGATCCTTGACAGGTGTGTATAGTTTGTTTTTAGGGATTTCAATAATGGAGAGGTGGTTTTCATGAAGGGGAAGTTGCTAGTAATCGGCTTCGGCCCAGGGAGTTCAGAACATATGACGAAGCGTGCGCTGGATGCGATTAACGAGTGTGACGTGATTGTCGGCTATAAAACATATGTGGATTTGATTAGGGAACTTGTGACGAATCAAGAAATTGTAAGCACAGGGATGACGGAGGAAGTGAGTAGGGCGCGCGAAGCGATACGGCAGGCTGAAGCGGGAAAAAAGGTGGCAGTGATTTCAAGTGGAGACTCTGGTGTTTACGGAATGGCCGGGTTGATTTATGAAGTTTTGGTGGAAAAGGGGTGGAACGAAGAATCGGGGGTGAGTGTAGAAATCGTACCGGGGATTTCAGCGATAAACTCTTGTGCGGCTTTGCTGGGAGCTCCAGTGATGCATGATGCGTGTACGATCAGTTTAAGTGATCATCTGACTCCGTGGGACATGATTGCACGGCGCCTGGAAGGGGCGGGAATGGCTGATTTTGTGGTGGCATTGTATAACCCGCGGAGTGGGCGCAGAACGCGACAGATTGTGGAGGCACAGAAGATATTGTTGAAGTACCGTTCGCCGGACACCCCTGTTGGAATTGTGAAGAGCGCATACCGCAAGCGGCAGAATGTGGTGATCACGACGTTAGAGGATATGCTGAACCATGAGATTGGGATGCTGACAACGGTGATTGTGGGGAATTCGTCAACTTTTCTTTACGATGGGAAGATGATTACGCCGCGCGGATACCAGCGCAAGTACACGCTTAATACGGATGAGCAGACACTGAAGCCCCACGAACGCCTGCGGCGGGAAGCGGAGCCGTGGGGCCTAGGGAATGATTTGGGTCCACGCGTTTTGGCGGAGGAAGCGCTGGCAGCAGTGAATAGGGGCCGGCGGTCAGAATCTATTTTTGAAATAGCGGTGAGCCCAGGTGTTGCAAATAAGAAGTTGACGCCGCGGCAGTTGGCGGTGCTGGGGGAGGTTGCAGGTGATGAGGGTACAATTGAATATACCCCGCACCATCAAGTGATATTACGTATTCCTACGGATGAACCGGTGAAGATCACGGAACGTCTCGCCGAGGAAGGTTTATTATTGTACCCGGTAGGTGAGGTTGTTGTGGTGAAGGCGTGTGATTTCTGTGATGGAGAAAAGGGTGAGGGCATTCCATATGCCGAGGAAATCAGCCGACGGCTTGGTGGGTTGCCGGTACCGAAGGAACTGCGGATTGGCATCAACGGCTGTGGAATGGCCTGTTATGGCGCAGTTCAGGAAGATATCGGGATCGTGTACCGCAAGGGTGGGTTCGATTTGTTTCTTGGCGCCAAAACAGTTGGGCGCAATGCCCATTCTGGATTTTTGGTGGCGGAAGGGATTGCTCCGGAAGAGATTGTTGGTCTGGTTGGGCGCATTGTTTGTCGCTATGCATCTGAAGGGTATCCCAACGAGCGTTTCCACAAATTTTTTAAGCGAGTACAAGAGATCGAGAGTTTCGTATGGCGTGAAGTGCCTAATATTGCAATAGAAGCGTCCGTGTGCGGCGAATGATAAGGGTTGCAAAAAATAAAATATTTTTCTCGGATTTAACTGAAAATTTCGCAAAGAGGAGGGCTGATTTTGGACGCAGTCTTGTTTGTTGGCCATGGCAGCAAAGATCCGGAGGGGAACGAGGAAGTCAGGAGATTCGTATCAACGTTGGAACCAGATCTGGCCGAGCCGATCATCGAAACGTGCTTTTTAGAATTTGAGAAGCCGGATATTGTTCAAGGCATTGACGCTTGTGTTCGGAGAGGGGCGACACGGGTGGCGATAATCCCGATTATTTTGTTTTCCGCAGGACATGCAAAAATTCATATTCCGGCAGCAATGGATGAAGCAAAAATAAAATATACAGATGTCGAATTTGTCTATGGCCGTCCTGTTGGAATCCATGAGTATGTGCTGGATATTTTGTCTGCTAGAGTACAGGGAACCGGCTTCGGGCTGGATGATACGGCTGTTCTGATCGTAGGTAGAGGAAGCAGCGATCCGGATGCGAACAGCGACCTTTATAAAATTTCCCGCCTGTACTGGGAAAAGCTAAAAGCCGTCAAGTGGATGGAGACAGCTTTCGCCGGGGTGACGTTTCCCTCAATAGAGGAGGGGATAGACAGGTGTTTAAAACTTGGGGCAAGTAAAATCATCATTATTCCTTACTTCCTATTTACGGGTGTCCTCATCAAACGAATGGAGAAGATGATAAGCCGTTTTAAAGAGCGATATCCAGGACATGATTTTGTGCTGGCGGATTACTTCGGTTTCCATCCCAAGCTACGGGATATTTTGCTCGACCGAGTCAAGGAAGCTGTGCAGGATAAGGTGAAGATGAACTGCGATACATGCCAATATCGTGTTGCCGCGATGAAAAACGCAGAACACCACCATCATCACCACCATCATGATGATCACGTAAGAGGTGGAATGCAATGATTCTTCTGTTGGCAGGAACGAGCGATGCCCGTGAATTAGCGGTGAAAATCCGTCAGCGGGGGTATGAATTGCTAACAACCGTTGTAACGGAGAATGCTGCGAAAAGTTTGCAGAAAGTAGGACTGCCCGTGCAAATTGGCCGATTAACGGCGGAAGATATAGAAGACCTCGTACGGGTAAAAAATGTAGCGGCGATAGTAGACGCCACTCACCCATATGCTGAGGAAGCATCGAAAAATGCGATCGCGGGGGCGCAAAAAGCAAACGTCCCCTATATACGGTATGAAAGGGAAAGCAGACTGCTCTATGAAAAACACGATAAGATTATGGTTGTTGAAGATTATATACGGGCAGCGGAAGCAGCGGCGGAAAAAAGAGGTATCATCCTGCTGACAACCGGCAGCAAGATGCTTCAGATTTTTACGGAGCGGTTGCTGGGATTTCCGGATATAACGCTAATTGTGAGAATGCTACCACGCAAAGACAATATGGAAAAGTGTGAGCGGTTGGGGATCGAGCAGAAGAATATTGTAGCCATGCAGGGTCCGTTTTCCAAGGAACTAAACAAAGCGATTTACGATCATTACAAGGTAACAATGATGATTACGAAAGAAAGCGGCAAAGTGGGAGCTATCGACGAGAAAGTTGAAGCGGCTCTGGAAATGGGGATCGATATCGTCATCATCGCCAGGCCGAAACTGGAGTACGGCACCTATTATTCCGATTTCGACAGCGTGATTAAAAAATTAAATGAATTGTCTTAGGGGAGGCATAGCTAAATGGACTTTCGAACCGATTTTAAGCCGAAAACAGTACAGCCGCAAGCGATTGAATGGGAGAGTTTCCGCATGATTGACGAAGAAGTTGGTGATCATCCGTATACACCAGAACAGTATCCGGTTGTGCAGCGAGTCATTCACGCTTCGGCTGACTTCGAACTGGGGCGCAGCCTCATTTTTCACCGCGATGCGATCAAAGCGGGAATCGATGCAATCCACAATGGAAAACCGATTGTTGCTGATGTACAGATGGTTCAGGTTGGCATCAGTCAACCGCGCATCAAAAAATTCGGAGGTGATGTAAAAGTTTACATATCAGACCTTGATGTGATAGAGGAGGCAAAGCGATTAAACACTACCAGAGCGATCATTTCGATGCGTAAGGCGATCAAGGAAGCGGAAGGCGGGATTTTTGCCATTGGCAATGCCCCGACAGCACTGTTGGAATTAATTCGTCTTGTAAAAGAAGAGGGAGCAAAGCCGGGACTGATCATAGGTGTCCCGGTTGGATTTGTGTCTGCGGCAGAGTCAAAATCGGAACTGGAAAAACTGGATATTCCGTTCATCACCAACAGGGGGCGTAAAGGCGGAAGTCCGGTTGCGGTCGCAGTTGTGAATGCGATTGCTATACTAGCGGAAAAACAGGTGTAGGCGAAGGATGGAGAAGCAAGAAAAGAAGCCTTTGCGATACGGATATACGACTGGTTCCTGTGCTACAGCAACGGCAAAAGCGGCGCTGCTCGCTTTGATCGAACAAAAAAAGCAGGAAAAAGTGACAATCAAATTACCGACAGGGGAAGCAGTCACCTTTCAACTAAAAAACTGCGAATTTACCGGTGAAATGGCGGTTGCGAGGGTCATAAAGGACGGTGGAGATGATCCGGACGCGACGCATGGTGCACTGATCGAAACGACTGTCACTTGGAAGCCCGAACCGGGGATTGTACTTGAAGGAGGCAAAGGTGTGGGCCGCGTAACGAAACCCGGACTCCCAGTTCCTGTGGGCGAAGCAGCGATTAATCCGGTACCGCGTAAAATGATCATGGAAACGGTGCAGGAGGTGCTCGAAGAATATCGGATCACTTTAGGAGTAAAAGTGGTTGTTTCCGTACCAGATGGCGAGGAGATTGCGAAAAAAACGTTAAACGGCCGGTTGGGAATTATCGGGGGCATTTCCATCCTTGGTACGCGCGGGATTGTTGTTCCGTTTTCCAATGCCGCCTATAAAGCGAGCATTGTGCAGGCGATTCGTGTCGCAATCCTCAGCGGCTGCGATCATCTCGTTTTATCGACAGGAGGCCGCAGCGAAAAATACGGTATGGAAATGTATCCCACATTGCCAGAGGAAGCATTTATTGAAATGGGAGATTTTGTAGGATTTGCTCTCAAGCAATGTAAAAAAGAAAATGTCAAGCGTGTGACATTGATGGGGATGATGGGGAAATTTTCTAAATTGGCACAGGGAGTGATGATGGTTCATGCCAAAAGTGCCCCCGTCGATTTCGGTTTTCTTTCACAAATTGCAGAAGAATCAGGTGTCCCGGAACAATTAAGGGAACAGATCTTAAAAGCCAATACTGCTTCCCAGGTGGGGGACCTGATGCTAGAACACGGTCAGCGGCTGTTTTTTCAACAGCTGTGCGAACAATGCTGTAGAACCGGGCTGAGAGAAGTAGGGGGCGGTATGGCTATCGAAACCATTATTACAAGCTTAAAAGGGGTCCTATTAGGAAGGGTGACAATTGATGAAAGTGATTGGAATCGGTGATAACGGTAAGGAGAGCCTCCTTCCGCTGTACCAGAAATGGATCGAGGAAAGTGAGCTTTTAGTCGGAGGAGAACGCCATCTGGGATTTTTCCCGGAATACCGGGGGGAGAAACTGGCCATAAAAGGCGGACTAGCGGGTCTAGTAGAAAGATTGCATAAAGAATCAAAGAAAACGGTCATATTGGCATCGGGGGATCCACTGTTCTATGGAATTGGCGGGTATCTGTCAAAAAAACTGAAAGTGGAAATATACCCAAACTTAAGTTCGCTTCAACTGGCCTTCGCCCGTATGGGGGAAAGTTGGCAGGACGCTTATTTTACAAGTGTCCACGGCAAGAGCATGAAGGGGTTGGCACAAAGAATTGACGGAAAAGACAAGATCGCACTCTTGACAGATACTGAGAATAATCCCAATGCGATCGCAAATTATATGCTGTCCTTTGGAATGACGGAGTATCGTGCGTTTATTGGGGAAAATTTAAACTCAGAAAGGGAAAGGGTCGGATGGTACAGCCTCAGCGAGATGGCGGATCAACGGTTCTCGGATTTAAATGTCGTTATTTTGAAAAAAGAAAAAGACGGTCCTTATTGGCCGATCGGAATCGAAGATGAAGAATTTTCGCAGCGAAAGCCCGATAAAGGGTTGATCACAAAACGGGAAATCCGCGTGTTGAGTTTGGGTAATCTGAACCTGAAACCGGAAAGCATCGTTTGGGATATCGGAGCGTGTACCGGATCGATTGCGATCGAAGCGGCGCGCATCGCCCGTTACGGAGAAGTATACGCAATTGAGAAAAATGAGAGGGATATCCAAAATTGCTATGAAAACATGCATAAGTTCCGAACTGATTTTATGGTGATTCACGGCAAAGCCCCCGCTGGTTTGGAGCGTTTCGCCGATCCTGATGCGGTGTTTATTGGGGGTACTGGCGGTGAGATGAGGGAACTGCTGCATATTTGCTGCAGCCGCCTAAAAGTTGGCGGCCGCATTGTACTGAATGCCGCAACGATGGAAACGCTGAACGAAGCAGCGCGGGTTTTTGAGATGGAAGGTTTTGAAACGCAGATTACATTGGCACAGCTGTCGCGCAGCAAATCGATTTTAAACATGAAGCGGTTCGAGGCATTAAATCCGGTATTTATCATAACTGCAAGGAGGAGACATGAATAAATTAGGCATACTCTATGGTTTGGGGGTCGGCCCGGGTGACCCGGAGCTGATTACCATCAAAGCCTTTCGCGTTTTAAAGGAATCACCTGTCATCGCCTATCCGAAAAAACGAATGGGCAGTAAAAGCTATGCGTTGGAAATCGTGGAATGGTACGTAAATCCGCAGGAAAAAGAAATGGTCGGTTTGGTTTTCCCCATGACCAAGGATCAAGTGATTCTTGAACAGGAATGGAATAGGACGGTTGAGACAATTTGGGAGTTCCTGCGGCAGGGAAAAGACGTTGTGTTCGTGACGGAAGGAGACCCGCTTCTATACAGCACGTTTATCCATTTAATGCGGCTGATGAATCAGCTTTATCCGCAGATTGAGGTAAAAGTAATCCCCGGGATTTCTTCAATTAACGCTGCTGCTGCACAATTGGGGCTACCGTTGGCGGACGGTGACGAGCAGATTGCGGTTGTTCCCGCTACCGATGACTATGATGCGATGAGAAAGGCGTTGGAATCTCATGACTGTGTTGTCTTTATTAAAGTGGCTAAAGTAATGGATCTTATATTAATGGTTTTAAGGGATTTGCAATTAATCAACAAGGCATCGGTGGTAACGAAGGCCACTTCCCGTGAAGAGATGATCTGGCGTAATGTGGAAGAACTCGTGGGAAGTGATCTTGGATATTTGACCTTAATGGTGGTGAGAAAATAATGAAGGTTTATATTGTGGGAGCGGGTCCCGGAGACCCTGACTTGATTACAGTAAAAGGTTTAAAGATCCTTAAAGAGGCGGATGTGGTCATGTACACCGATTCACTCGTTAGTGAGGAGCTGGTTACTAGGGCAAACCCCGAGGCAGAAATTTTAAGGAGTTCCGCAATGTCCCTGGAAGAAATGGTAGACATCATGGCCGATCGAATAAGGCGGGGAAAAAAAGTCGTTCGACTTCATACTGGGGACCCGTCGGTATACGGCGCAATTATGGAACAGATCGCCCTTTTGAAAAAGGAAGGAATCCATTACGAGATTGTACCCGGGGTCAGTTCAGTATTTGCGGCGGCAGCGGTAGCGGGAGCGGAACTGACGATTCCCGAATTGACACAGACGTTGATTTTAACAAGAGCGGAGGGGAGGACGCCCGTTCCGGAACGGGAAAAACTGAAGGATTTGGCTTCCCATCACTGTACGTTGGCCTTGTTTCTAAGCGCGACTTTGACGAAAAAAGTGGTCAATGAGCTGCAGGAGGCTGGATGGAGTGAAAATACTCCCATTGTGGTGGTGCAAAAAGCAACGTGGCCCGAACAAGTGATCATTCGAACTAATTTACGAAATCTGGATAAAGATATGCGCAAGCACGGAATCCATTCCCATGCTATGATTTTGGCAGGATGGTCGCTCGACCCGCATATTCATGACAAGGACGAGTACCGGTCAAAATTATATGATAAAGAATTTACGCATGGATTTAGAAAAGGAGTTCAGGCATGATGATTTACCTGCAAGAAGGACGAATTCCAGCGATACAAAAAAAGGGTGACTATGCTGTTGTGGCGATTACCAAACATGGAACGGAACTTGCGCGCAAGTTGCAGGCTAATTTTCCGCTTGTCGACGTGTATTATATGGGCAAATTTGCAAAAGGGGATGAAGCGGAGCGGGGGATTCAGATGTTTTTCGGAAGTGTGCGCCTGCTTCTTCCTGCTCTTTTTTCAGTGTATAAAGGGATCATTGGTATCTTTTCCATTGGTGCGATGGTTCGTTTGTCCGCCCCGCTAATAAAGGATAAAAAAAGTGATCCCGCGGTTGTCGTGATTGATGATAAAGGGGAGCACGTCATCAGCGTCCTTTCCGGACATTTGGGAGGCGCCAATGATTTGGTGCGGGAAGTAGCGGCGATTCTTGGTGCGCGCCCGGTGATCACGACGGCATCCGAGGTACAGCAAACCATTCCGGTAGATTTGTTTGGGCAACGCTTCGGTTGGGAATGGGAATCGGCAGAGAAACTGACCCCGGTGAGTGCCTCTGTCGTAAATGAAGAACATGTCGCGATTGTCCAGGAATCAGGAGAAAAAAATTGGTGGATGTATGACTCGCCGATTCCAAAAAATATTCGGATATATCCAAGCATTACCGAAGCGATTGCAGCGCAACCACGGGCTGCGCTCGTTGTCACGCATCGAGTGTTGGCAAAGGAAGAAGAAGAAATTTTGAACAATGGAGTGCTCTACCGGCCGAAGGTGATTGTGCTCGGAATCGGCTGCAACCGCGGAACATCGGCTAACGAAATAGAACAGGTGATCATAGAAACACTACATGAACTGAAATTTTCTGTCCGAAGTGTGAAAGCAGTTTGTACGATCGATCTAAAAAGGGATGAGCAGGGCTTATTGGAGGTCGTGCGAAAATACGGATGGGAACTTGTTTGCTATACTCCAGCACAATTAAATCAGGTGGAGATGGAACAACCATCGGAAACGGTGTACAGGTATACGGGTGCCTATGGTGTGAGTGAACCGGCTGCCAAACTGTACGGCAGGTTGAATCGGCTTGTCCTAGACAAAAAGAAGTCGGGAAATGTAACTATTTCAGTTGGAGTGATCAGATATGAATAGAATTGTCATTGCAGGAACAGGCAGCGGTGTCGGAAAAACGACACTTACGATCGGACTGATGGCCGCGTTAAAACGAAGAGGGTATATCGTCCAGGGGTTTAAATGCGGACCGGATTATATTGATCCAACATATCATACAGCGGTGACAGGTAGAGTGTCTCGCAATTTGGACAGTTGGATACTTAACCATGAGGCGGTGAAGGAGGTTTTTGTCAGGGGAAGCGAAGGAGCAGATATTTCCATCATTGAAGGGGTGATGGGATTCTATGATGGTAAGAGTCCTGTGAGCAACGAGGGCAGTACGGCGGAAATCAGCATGCTCACCGAGTCGCCTGTAGTTCTCGTAGTGAACTGCCAGAGCATGGCGCGAAGTGCGGCGGCGATCGTAAAAGGTTTTCAATGTTTTGCCGAAGGTGTCCAAATTGTAGGAGTGATTGCCAATAGAGTGGGCAGCGTCGGACATTTTCGCCTGGTAAAAGAAGCGGTCGAGCAGGAATGCGGAATTCCGGTGATCGGATACTTGCTGTGGGAGGAAGAGATGGAGATTCCAGAACGCCATCTTGGGTTGGTACCGTCCATCGAACGGGGTGAGCTGCAGCCGCTGTTTGACAGGCTGGCCGATATGGTCGAAAAAACGGTCGATTTAGAGCGATTGACAGAACTTGCCGCTGTCCCGGCATTACGGGCAGAGGCCAGGCTATTTCGGAAGAAGGAGAAAAAAATGGTGAAGATTGCTGTTGCTAAAGATGCGGCATTTCACTTCTACTATCCGGAGAATCTGGAGCTGCTCGAGCGTTGCGGAGTCGAGTTAACCTATTTTTCTCCCCTTGCCGGAGAAAAACTGCCGAATGACGCGGACGGAATTTATATCGGTGGCGGTTTTCCCGAGGAATTTGCCGATGTCCTTTCTAAAGAGGAAGAAGTGATGGTATCGATAAGGGAGGCAATAAGAGCAGGTCTGCCCACTCTTGCGGAGTGTGGCGGTTTCATGTATTTGACGGAGGCAATCGAGACGAGTGATGGCCGAACTTATCCAATGGTTGGTATCATTCCGGGAAAAGTAAAGATGCAGAAAAAACTTGCAGCCATTGGCTACCGGGAGGTCAGCGGAACGGCGGGCAATTTTTTGCTTGCTGAAGAACAGGCAAGAGGGCACGAATTTCACTATTCCATTTTTACCCCAGGAAAAAAAATCACCCATGCTTATCAAACAAAGGAATTACGTGGGGAAAAACCGGAGGGATGTTTGCAAGGGAACTTAGTTGCCGGTTACACCCACCTCCATTTTGCTTCTCAACCAAACATCGTAAAAAGATGGGTGGAAAAATGCCGTGAGGTCAAGGAATCCCGCTGATGATTGTATGTTTAATCATAAGATCTATCAACTTGCTCAGGTAAATCTTCTTCTCCGTCTGCAGGGGATGAATCCACCAAATATACTATTTAACAACAATTTTTAGAAAAGATTATGAAAAAGATCTCTTATATTCGTTTTATCAAATTCAGACTTGTCGAATTCGTATTAAAATAATAAAATCTCTCTTATAGACGTTTATCTCCCATACATTAATTATACCCAGATGTTTTTGAGGGCTCCGTTCTTTAGAACAGAAGCGGACATGAATACTTCCTGACGAACTCGACAAGAAGTAATTAAAGTCTTAATAAATTCATTAGTTCCTGTTCATCCAAACTTCAGATTCGTTTATAATTCCTGGGAAGGAGTGAAGAAAAAATGCCAATCAAGATTCCCGATCATCTGCCTGCAGGAGAAATACTTCATCATGAAAATATCTTTGTGATGGGAGAGGACCGGGCTTTTCACCAGGATATTCGTCCTTTAAGAATCGTGATTCTAAATTTGATGCCAACAAAAGAAGCGACAGAGACACAAATTCTTCGGTTATTGGGCAATTCACCGCTGCAAGTGGAAGTTGTTTTATTGCATCCGGCTACCCACACTTCGAAGAATACTTCTCCAGAACATTTGGCAACATTTTATAAAACCTTTGAGGATATACGTCATCAAAAATTCGATGGAATGATTATCACCGGAGCTCCCATTGAGCATCTTGAATTTGAAAAAGTTAACTACTGGGAAGAGTTAAAAGAGATTATGGACTGGAAAATGCACAACGTATCTTCTACCCTTCATATTTGCTGGGGGGCTCAGGCTGGTCTTTACCACCATTACGGGATACCTAAATATCCTCTTAACAAAAAAATGTTTGGAGTTTTTTCACATACGGTAAATAAAAAAAATGAAAGGCTTCTCAGGGGATTTGATGATGTATTTTTTGTTCCCCATTCCCGCTATACGGAAATCAGGAGAGAAGATATCGAGAAAGTACCTGAGCTTGAAATTTTGTCGGAATCTGAAGAGGCTGGTATATATATCGTGGCCAGTAAGGATGGACGTCAAGTCTTTGTGACGGGACATTCTGAATATGACAAAAACACGTTAAAATTGGAATATGAACGGGATGTCAAAAAAGGATTAGATATTGCCGTACCCAAAAATTATTTTCCGCAGGACAATCCTGACATGGAACCCCTTGTCAATTGGAGGTCTCATGCTAATCTTCTCTTTTCCAATTGGCTCAATTATTATGTCTATCAGGAAACACCTTATGACTTAAACGAGATTAAATAGAAAAAAATCAATCAAGTTAAGCATTATGAAGTTTATCTGAAACGGAACCTGATCGCCGGACAAACCCATTTTTTCTCCTCATGTAACGTGATGGTAAATCGTTGGATAGATAGGTGAATTAGGGACTATCTCTAAAGTTTATTTACTTTTAGGGTAGTCCCCATTTATATTAAGAAAGATCTAAGCACATTTTAATCCGGTGAATTCCTTTTCCGTATTCATCTTTTAAATAATCAACAGTTGAAAATCCTAATGAAGTATATAAATGAATCGCACTTTTGTTCTCCTCAGAGACGGTTAGTACAATTCTACGAAAATTCATGTCACTCAAATCTTTTATGATATGCTGCACAAAAAATTTTCCCAGTCCTTTACCACGGTAATTAGGAATGATAGAAACTCCATAAATATACGCTTCATTTGGATTTTCAAAACAACGAAGGACTTCAGCCAATCCTATTTCTTTCTCAAAGGATTTTAATATATAAACTCGGCCATATCGAACTAGAGGAGAAAGTCCCCATTCATCTAAACCTCCGTTTGAACCGAATCCCAAACTTTCAATTTCTACCATTTTGATTAACAGGTCTAAAGTTAGATGATTCACTATCTCAACCAAATAATTATTCATTGTTCTCTCCATTAAAATTAAACTCACGCGTAATAAAGAATTTATATTTATCTCCACGGTAAAATGCCTCTTTATATTCCAACGGCTGATTTCCAGAATAGATGATTGATGAAATATTTAGTAAAGGGGATCCTTTTTCTACTTTAAGCAATTCGGACAATCTGTCATCCGAAACAATTGCCTCAATCGTCTGCTCTGTATGGGTAGGATATAATTCCGAAAGATTCCCATATAAATCCAGTGTTGAGAAAGGTTCATGATTTGCAACCTTCTCCTTGGCAAGATTGATAAACTTGTTTCCAATATTAAATGAAAAATAGGAAGTATAGTATACTAATGGAAGTTCATTCCCATATCCGAGAAGCTCAATATTTACGATGGGCTCGTTTATACTGATATTTAGTAAACGGGAAAAATAAAAATCATTTGGTATCACATCTGTGTTAAGCAGATCCGTTGAACCAACAATCCCCTGCTGGGCCAATGTCTGTTCAAAATTGCTGATTTTTGTTAATCCCTGTTGGATTTTTGGTCCGGCGACAAAAGTACCTCTTCCATGGCTTCTTAAAAGAATCCCTTCGTTTACAGCAAGGGAAATCGCCTGCCTCACCGTAATTCTGCTGACATTATATTTTTCACATAATTCTCTTTCTGATGGGATTTGTTGCCCAGGTTTTAATATTCCCTCATCAATTTGTTCGATTATTTTGTTTTTTAATTGTTCGTATAGAGGAATTGGATTACTTCGTTCAATCATTTTCTCACCAACTTTTAATATTATTTTTACTACTATTGTAGTACATTTTCACATAACATGGAATAACCAGTTATGTATTTTTTACTATAATATAAACTATTTGATAATTTTTTTTGCAAGACTATTTAAGTAGTCAACTAGACATAAAATGTTATATTTAATGCAATAAAATATAACATTAATAGCTTGGATTTTTATTAATATAGCAAATATAAAATTTAATGTAATATTAATTTACGTAAATATAACCTAAAATTTAATACATTTCTCTGTTAAAGTAAAAAAATATAAAATAAACTATTGACATAGCACGTCATAACCAGTATTAATATAGATATACACACAATATTCTAAATCTATCCTGAAAATTAACTCGTTGCACGAACCAAAAAAAACAATACAAAACTAACCCTAGGCCTTACAAAATATGGTTAGGGTTGAAGAGCGATGATTCCTATCGTTTGTGTCAAGATGCTTCTGATT
>NZ_JAKIHL010000055.1 GCF_021608135.1 Microaerobacter geothermalis | reverse complement strand
GTATAGAAGTCTGGTGATGATGGCGGAGGGGATACACGCGTACCCATCCCGAACACGACCGTTAAGCCCTCCAGCGCCGATGGTACTTGGACCGGGAGGTCCTGGGAGAGTAGGACGTTGCCAGGCATGTAAAGGCCAGGTTGGATTGCATTTCCAACCTGGCTTTTTTTGGGTGTTTCCAGACTGTATTGTAAGTTCTTCTATTTCTAGAAGCATACTATAATGTACAGGTTTACACAACATACGGTATGGGGTATAATTTTAATGTAGAACAAAAAAGATTTTTTTAAACCGGAAAGGGAGAGTAAGATGATTAAAATAACTGATGCAGCCTCTACTAGGTTAAAGGAAATAATGGATAAACATGGAAATCACAACCTCTACCTGAAGCTGAAATTTGAAGGATTTGGCTGAGGGGGCCCAAAATTTAATATGGCTCTGGTAGAGTCACAGGGGAATACGGAAATTTTATATAATGATAACGGAATATCCATTTTAATCAGTGAATTTGACAAGCCTTATTTTAATCAGGTGGAAATTGACTATAGAAAAAGTATCTATGGAGACCAATTTGATATTAGGCCCATTGGTATGGAATTTTCCTGCTAATTCTCTGGAACATTCTCACTTCCATATCTGTTGAAGAATTAATATGGGAAATTTTTTTTCTGACAAATGGAGAAATTCATTAATAATGTACATGTCACCAGATGTAAAAGAAAAAATAATTTCCCCCCAAAGTTCTGTTTCATATCGGCATAGCATACCCAGAATATACATGAGTATTAAATGAATGCATATTTCCGGAAGCCAGTCTATAGAAGAAAAATGTAAACGAATGAAGTAATGACCTTTATCATCAAGGGAAAACATTTTGTTTTGTATTCCACATCTTACATCGGATAGATGTTTTTGGGAAGGATGATTCCATAAATAGCAAATGGTTCCTTTCGATAAAGGAATATTACATTCGGAAAAATAAATTTCGCCTTCATTAAATTGATTCATATAGTTCAAAAATGAAGAGTAGGTCATATGATATTCATCCAATATTTTTTCACTCATAAAAATAGGAGTCCCTTTTAACTTTTCATGAAAGAAATCTGTAACGTGAACTTGAATCATTGCAATATCGTTATATA
Organism: Microaerobacter geothermalis; assembly: GCF_021608135.1. Classification (NCBI taxonomy): domain Bacteria; kingdom Bacillati; phylum Bacillota; class Bacilli; order Caryophanales; family Bacillaceae; genus Microaerobacter; species Microaerobacter geothermalis. Next base: position 13,874 of record NZ_JAKIHL010000055.1, on the reverse strand, counting down.
GCCGCTGATATGCTGAAGTGAGTTCAGGTAACTGTGAAAGAAGTTGGATGACGGTAAATTTGTCCCTTTTCAACTTTTTTGGGTCTAAAAAGTAGGAAAGAAACAGTGGTAATAAACCATCCTTTTGAATTTTTATTTCATCTTTATGAAATTGATATTCCGCTTTTTTTAATTTACGGGTGGAAATTCCGTGCTTTAATACCCTGGTATTTTGGGGATAATAGGGGTTTAAGCTGGTTAATACTGCTTTAACTAGACTGGTCATTCCATAATAAAGGAGCAATGGCTTTACTATAATGTGGCTGCCCTCTGCTGTCTCATAATAAGCTCTGGCTTGCTTAATATAATAAATAAATTTATGTGTGTTTTTGTATGCAAGAATGTGGCAATCCAGTTCCCCTTGCCTTTGGTATTGTCTTGTTAAAAACTGTTTAGCCATTGGTTCATTTTCGAAAAAATAGAAATCATTCCATATTTGGCGAGACATAAATGATCATTCCCCGTCTAAAATAAAACATTTACATTTTTTAGTTTTGCGAAAATTTCCGAACCTATACCCCCTTTCTTGACAGTAAATTGTGGGTTTTGTTACACTCATCCTAATATCTTAGGGATTTAACAATTGAAAGGAAAGGGAGAAAAAAGCGTGTGGGAGGATAAATTTGTAAAGGAAGGTTTAACTTTTGACGATGTTTTACTAATTCCTGCAAAATCTGAAATTTTACCCAAAGAAGTTGATGTATCTACGATACTAGGACCCAATTTGAAGCTAAATATACCGTTAATCAGTGCTGGGATGGATACGGTGACGGAATCGGCATTAGCTGTTGCTATTGCCAGAGAAGGCGGTATAGGAATTATCCACAAAAATATGAGTATTGAACAGCAGGCTGAAGAAGTAGATCGTGTAAAAAGATCTGAAAGCGGTGTAATTACCAACCCTTTTTCATTAACTCCTGAACATCATGTCTATGATGCTGAGGCGTTAATGGCAAAATACCGTATTTCTGGTGTTCCTATCGTAGATGAGAAGAATCAATTGGTGGGAATTATTACAAATCGGGATCTTCGGTTTGTTCATGATTATTCTATAAAAATTAAAGAAGTGATGACCAAGGATGATTTGGTTACTGCTCCGGTGGGTACTACTTTAAAGGAAGCGGAAGAAATCCTTCAGAAACATAAAATTGAAAAGCTGCCTTTGGTTGATGACAATAATGAACTGAAGGGTTTAATTACCATAAAAGACATTGAAAAGGCCATTCAATTCCCCAATGCAGCCAAGGATAATCATGGAAGGCTTCTTGTTGGTGCAGCCATAGGGGTATCAAAAGATACCTTCGAAAGAGCTGCTGCCCTGGTGAAAGCGGGAGTCGATACCGTGGTGGTAGATACTGCTCATGGTCATTCAAAGGGTGTTATCGAAACGGTTAAGAAATTGAAGAGTCAGTATCCTGATCTTCATATTATCGCCGGCAATGTAGCGACAGGTGAAGCAACAAGGGATTTAATAAAAGCAGGAGCTAGTACGGTTAAGGTTGGAATAGGTCCTGGTTCAATTTGTACAACCAGAGTAGTTGCAGGAATTGGAGTTCCACAAATCACTGCCGTTTATGATTGTGCAAAAGTGGCTCAAGAATATGGAGCAACGATTATTGCTGACGGAGGGATTAAGTACTCCGGAGATATCGTAAAAGCCATCGGAGCTGGTGCACATGCTGTCATGTTGGGCTCTCTTCTGGCTGGAACCGAAGAAAGTCCTGGAGAGTCGGAAATCTTCCAAGGAAGAAGGTTTAAGGTTTATCGTGGAATGGGCTCCTTAGGAGCAATGAAGGCAGGAAGCAAGGATCGCTACTTCCAGGAAAACGAACAAAAATTGGTTCCGGAAGGGATTGAAGGACGAGTACCATATAAAGGGCCCTTGGCTGACACTGTTTACCAACTGGTTGGTGGTCTGCGCGCGGGAATGGGATATTGCGGAACAAAAACCATTAAGGAGTTAAGGGAAAATAGTAAGTTTATTCGAATAACCAATGCAGGACTTAGGGAAAGCCATCCCCATGATGTTCAAATTACGAAGGAAGCACCCAATTATTCCTTATGATAAGTTCTCAAAGACATGATTAAGAAAAAATATAGCAGGGAAAATTACCCTGCTTTTTTTGTCTTTTCCACTATGATAGAATAGGAAAAGCTTCTACTGAAGTTTTTCTAATGCGGTAATAAAGGTTTAAAATAGTGTTAGTTTTACATAAAGAGGGAGATGGGTATGGATTTACGTCGCAAAATAAGCTTTATTTTTGTTTTCGTCCTATCGGTGGTTTTATCTAGTTTGTTTCCAAATCAGACATTGGCTGCGGAAGATGGTCAACTAAATTTAAATGTAAAATCAGCAATTCTGATTGACGCAAAAACCGGAAAAATATTGTATAAAAAGAATGAGAATTTACCTCTTCCCCCTGCCAGTATGACGAAAATGATGACAGAGTACTTGGTTATGGAATCCCTCTCCAAGGGAAAAATTACATGGGATGATCCAGTGACAACCTCTGATTATGGTTTTTTTATCGCCAGCAAAAAGGACTCTTCCGGTGTGTTTCTTAATTTGGGAGAAAAGAGAACCGTTAGAGAATTATATGAGGCCATGGCCATATATTCAGCCAATGACGCAACCGTCATGTTAGCAGAGTATATTGCTGGAACGGAAGAAAACTTTGTGCGAATGATGAATGAAAAGGCGAAAGAATTTGGTATGGACAACACCCATTTTCTTACAAGCACTGGCTTTCCCGTTGATGAGTTGGGGGATTTTAAACCAAATATTGAAGGTAAACATTATATGTCGGCAAAGGACGCTGCCATTTTGGCCAGAAGATTAATTACGGATTATCCTGAAGTCCTATCTATTTCATCAATACCTAGGAAATGGTTCCGGGAAGGTGAGAGAGAAGCCATTGATATGATTAACTGGAACTGGCTACTTCCAGGGTTGAAGTATACCTATGAAGGAGCCGACGGATTAAAGACCGGGTATACGGCTGAAGCGGGATACAATTTTACTGCTACTGCTCAAAGAGGAGGGTTAAGATTAATCAGTGTCATTACCGGAGCCGAAACGATAGATACCCGTTTTGAAGAAACAAAAAAGCTCCTCAATTATGGGTTTAATAATTTTGAATTGGTAGAAATGGTTCCCTCCGGAAGTCAAATTTCAGGAAATGAAGTCGCCCCTGTAAATAAGGGAAAAAAATTATCGGTTGAAGTTGAAACCAAATCTCCTCTAATGGTATTAGTAAAAAAGGGAGAAAAAGAACTTTATCAACCGGAAGTAAATTTTGATCAATCGAAATTGACTGCTCCCATTCAAAAGGGAGATGTTTTGGGAGAAATACGCTTCACATACTCTGGAGAAGGAAAAACCAGTTTTTTAACTCCATTAGATGAACAGTTGAATAAGGTTGAATTGGTAGCAAAAGAGAATGTGGAAAGGGCAAGTTGGATTCGTCTTTTCTTTCGAGCGATCAAGGATTTTACTGAGGGAATTTTCTCAGGTATAGTTGAAAGTATATCGGGCTAACTTTATCTTTGCCTGATGGGGGATCATAATACAGGTGGTGATGACCATGAATACCATGTCTTTGGCTATGCAATGGGCTGTTATCCTTGTACCAGCCACGATTGTAGTTTTGATTTTGATTGGTGGGTTCTTTATGTTCCGCAAATTTTTAAGAAATTGGCCAAAGAATGATAAACAGGTATAATTTCATCTGAATGGTTGTCTTTTTAAATACCTTACTGTAAAATGTGTTTAATTATATATCAGACATAAAGTATAGTAGGAGGATACAAGAAAATGGTTGAAGTAGGTACTGATCGGGTTAAACGCGGAATGGCAGAAATGCAAAAAGGCGGCGTCATTATGGACGTTGTAAATGCAGAGCAGGCAAAAATCGCTGAAGCAGCAGGAGCAGTTGCTGTGATGGCTTTAGAAAGGGTTCCGGCAGATATCCGTGCCGCTGGAGGAGTTGCTCGGATGGCTGATCCCACCATTATAGAAGAAGTGATGAATGCTGTATCCATACCGGTAATGGCAAAAGCAAGAATAGGTCATTTTGTGGAAGCCAGGGTATTGGAAGCGCTTGGTGTGGATTATATTGATGAGAGTGAAGTGCTTACACCGGCAGATGACCTTTATCATATTAATAAAAAAGAATTTACTGTTCCATTTGTTTGCGGGGCAAGGGATCTTGGAGAGGCTTTAAGGAGAATTGGTGAAGGGGCATCGATGATCCGCACAAAAGGTGAGCCTGGAACAGGAAATATTGTGGAGGCGGTTCGCCATATGAGAACCGTGATGAGTCAAATTCGAAAAGTTGCCAATATGTCAAGGGATGAATTGATGGCTGAAGCCAAAAATTTAGGGGCGCCCTATGAGCTACTCCTTTATGTTCATGAACATAAAAAGCTGCCTGTGGTTAATTTTGCAGCGGGGGGAGTAGCTACCCCTGCTGATGCGGCTCTTATGATGCATTTGGGTGCCGATGGTGTTTTTGTTGGTTCTGGAATTTTTAAATCGGAGAATCCTGAAAAGTTTGCCAAAGCCATTGTAGAAGCAACAACCCATTTTGAAGATTACGCGTTAATCGGACAGCTTTCTAAGAATCTTGGAACAGCCATGAAGGGAATTGAAATTTCCACCTTACAGCAAACCGAACGTATGGCAGAAAGAGGATGGTAGGGGGAAAGCAAGATGAAAATAGGGGTTTTAGCCCTGCAAGGTGCGGTTGCTGAGCATTTAAATATGATTGCGCAATTAGGTGCTGAATCTTATGCAATTAAAAGGCCTGAACGGTTGCAGGAAATGGATGGGCTTATTATACCAGGAGGAGAAAGCACCACCATTGGCAAGTTGATTCATCAATATGATTTTTATGAGCCATTGCAACAATTTCATCGGGAGGAAAAACCGATTTTCGGTACTTGTGCCGGGTTGATTATCATTGCCAAGAAGATAGCAGGTCAGGATTGGAATCACTTGGGCTTAATGGATATCACAGTTGAAAGAAATGCCTTTGGTAGACAGAGAGAGAGTTTTGAAGTAAACCTTCCGATGCCCGGTGTGGCCAATGATTTTAGGGCCGTTTTTATACGGGCTCCATTAATCAAAGAGGTTGGGACCAACGTGAAAATTCTTGCAAAACACAAGGGAGAAATTGTGGCTGTGCAAGAAGGTCATTTGCTTGGGGCATCCTTTCATCCTGAACTAACGGAAGATAGACGGATGCATGAATATTTCTTGCATATGGTAGAATCCTATAAAAAAATATTAAACAATCAATGAGGGAAAATAGTATTTAGATTGGTCTAATATAGAGAGGCGGTGGTTGGTGCAAACCGTTTTAGCCATCTGAAGAATCCATTCCCGAGAGGCCAACTGGAGTAAAATTGGCACGGATAATCCGTTATCTTTTGAGTGGGTTGTGAAAACAACCAACTAGGGTGGCAACGCGGGTAACTCTCGTCCCTTACCAGGGGTGAGAGTTTTTCTTTGGTTAATAAGAATGTTTAAATTATTTATACGTTCTTATGTCCCATAAGGGCAACTAAGCCTCTGTCTTCGCCCAGGGGTTCGTCAATCGGCGAGTTTTCTTTATACATTTAAGAAAGATCAACCACTTTCAAGGAATAAAGTATAAGAAAAACTAGGGCTTTCGTTAATAAGCACTCGGCGAAAAGCCAAGTTTTTATAGTGTAGCACAGATAAGAGAAAGATTAGGAGGTTTTTTCCATGTTAGATGTAAAGCGTTTAAGAATGGAAGCGGAAGAAGTAAAAAAGGCCATGAAAAATAGAGGAGAAGCGGTAAATGAGATTGACCGTTTTATAGAACTGGATGCCAGAAGGAGAACACTTCTCCAGGAAACAGAGCAATTAAAGAACCAGAGAAACACAGTATCCCAGGAAATTGCAAAACTGAAGAAAAATAAAGAGAATGCGGATAGCCTGATTGCAGAAATGAAGGTTGTATCAGATAAAATAAAAGATATGGATGAGGAGCTGCGTAAGATCGAAGATCAGTTCCAGAATATCTTACTGGCTATCCCGAATATTCCTCATCCATCTGTACCGGTAGGATTAACAGAGGATGATAATGTGCCTGTTAGATTTTGGGGGGAGATTGTTCATTCTGATTTCGAGCAGAAACCCCATTGGGAAGTTGCCTCTAATCTCGGGATTCTTGATTTTGAAGCTGCAGGGAAGGTAACAGGAAGCCGATTTGTTTTCTATAAAGGGCTGGGAGCAAGACTTGAACGGGCTTTGATCAATTTCATGTTAGATCTTCATGTGGAGGAACACGGGTATACTGAAATGTTGCCGCCCTATATTGTAAATCGGCAAAGCATGACAGGAACCGGTCAACTCCCCAAATTTGAGGAAGATGCTTTTAAATTAGCCGAAAATCATGATTACTTTTTGATTCCTACTGCAGAGGTTCCTGTTACAAATTATCATCGGGACGAAATATTAGATGTAGGTGATCTTCCTAAATATTATGTGGCCTATAGCGCTTGTTTCCGCTCTGAGGCTGGTTCGGCGGGAAGGGATACCCGGGGACTTATCCGGCAGCATCAATTTAACAAAGTGGAACTGGTCAAGCTTGTTAAACCAGAAGATTCTTATCGTGAATTGGAAACATTGGTAAATCAGGCAGAAAAGGTTCTTCAGCTTCTTAAATTGCCCTACAGAGTCATGAGTATGTGTACTGGGGACTTAGGTTTTACAGCGGCAAAAAAATATGATATAGAAGTGTGGATTCCAAGCTATAATACGTACCGGGAAATTTCTTCTTGCAGCAATTTTGAAGATTTCCAGGCAAGAAGGGCAAATATTAGATTCCGACGTGAGGCAAAAGGAAAACCAGAATTTGTCCATACATTAAATGGTTCTGGTTTAGCAATTGGCCGAACGATGGCAGCCATCTTGGAAAATTATCAACAAGCTGACGGAAGTGTGGTCATTCCTGATGTGTTACGTCCATATATGAGAGTGGAAAAAATAGAAAAATAACACACACATAAATCGTTGCCTCCTCATTACCAATTTATTACTCTTGATTTTAACTATTATCCTATGTTATCATATCTTTCGTGGCACCATGGAGAGGTGGTCGAGTGGTTTAAGGCTCTGGTCTTGAAAACCAGCGAGGGGGCAACTCCTCCGTGGGTTCGAATCCCACCCTCTCCGCCATTTTTTTGGGCCCGTAGCTCAGGTGGATAGAGCAACGGTTTCCTAAACCGTGTGCCGGAGGTTCGAATCCTCTCGGGCCCACCATCCGGATATACATAAAAAAGAACCCTCAAGTGGATTAAAGATCCCTTAGAGGGTTTTTTCAATTAATACTTTGGAATACACATTATATAAACGGAACTAAACATACATGACCCAACAGGTCACAAATGGATATGAAAATGTATTTTTCTTATCAAAGAATTCACTAAGGACAGCCTTCGAGTTATATTATCATTAAATTTGTGTCAAATAAGGAAAGAAGGAGCAGTATAATGTATGTAAAAATATTAGGAGAGATGAAAGTTGGAGAATATAAATCTACCCAATGAATTTCATCGATTTATGGATGAGGCAATTAAAGAAGCTAAAAAAGCAGAAGAAATAGGGGAAGTACCCATAGGTGCAGTTATCGTGTGTGATGGGAAGGTTGTTGGGAGGGGACATAATTTGCGTGAAACCACAAAAGATCCAACCGCTCATGCCGAGATGATTGCCATTAGAGAAGCCAGTCAAGTCATAGGCGGGTGGCGATTGTTAAATTGCACCTTGTTTGTAACACTGGAGCCTTGTCCAATGTGTGCCGGAGCTATTGTTCAATCAAGGATTCCTCGAGTGGTTTATGGAACCTCTGACCCAAAGGCAGGCTGTGCTGGTACTTTATTAAACCTTTTGCAATATAAACCCTTTAATCACCAGACAGAGATTATTTCCGATGTGAAACAGGAAGAGTGCAGTATTCTCTTGACCGAATTTTTTAAGAAATTGCGCGTAAACAAATCTAATAAATTTAATCTACGTGATCAATGAACAGATTTCTAAGCACTATTCGTATATTTTTATTCCATAAGTGTCTTTATTAAAACTAACTATTTACTGCGGAGAGAACGTGTGTAAATAAAGACTTTATGCGGCAAAAAAAACCCAGCCTTCTGGCTGGGGGAAGAAAGATGGAGAGATAATTTTTAAAGGGGTCCTCAGTACGTCACTTACAGATACAATGATAATACTAAGTGAATCAAATCACAATGATTTTGTGATACATTTCACAATTTAGTCACAAATTTGTGTCAAAATTGTTTCCATCTAATTGCACTTGAATCCTGGTGAATTTATATGATACTATATTCTTTGTCACCGTATATCTTTAAAATCGGGAGGCGTACCCAAGAGGCTGAAGGGGGCTGATTCGAAATCAGCTAGGGCGTTCACGCGTCGCGGGGGTTCAAATCCCTCCGCCTCCGCCATGACACTTAATAATCCATAACTACCATCTGGCCAAAAGCATATTGGACGCCGGATGGAGAAAGTTTCTCACCTATTTGTCATACAAAGCCGCAAGCAAGGAAAGCGATTTGTAATTGGTAATTATTGCTTCTTTCGTTTTTTCTATACTTGTGTTATAATAAACATTACCGTGCTAGACGGGGAGGTAGCGGTGCCCTATACCCGCAATCCGCTGTAGCGGGGTTGAATTCCTGTTTTAGGTATATTCTATGTAAGGTCTGGCCTTTGTAAGTGGTGTTGACATTTGGGTCCTACGCAACGGAAACCCGTGAACCCGGTCAGGTTCGGAAGAAAGCAGCCGTAAGCGGAATTTTCCGTGTGCCGTAGGGTTGCCTGACTCGAGCTAACTGCAAGGGTAACGCTTGGATAGATATATCGACAACAGGTGCACGGTTTTTAAATAAATTGTGAAAAATAGAGTCCGGATGGAAAATCCGGGCTTTTTTTATGCAGGAAATATGAATGGAATGAAGAATTAGGGAAATCAAATAAATATTATCCAATGGACTGGGGTGATGATATGATTGAGGGTAATCATAATATATCATCAGGGGACTTAATGTTAAAATGGTTTGTAAAATATATAACTAGTGATATCAATTTTGGTATCGTTATTACGGACCATCAAGCAAAAATTGTTGAAATTAATCATATGGCGTGTCGTGTTTTGGGAATAAAAAAAGAATGTGTCCTTGACAGAGATCTAAAAGATGCATTCCCTGGGTTGCCTGAGAAGTGGAATTTTATTTATCAAGTATTAACGGAAAACGGGTCAGTCCGAAATAAATTGATTAGTTGGTCAAATCAAGGAAGTAAGTATGATTTATTGGTGGATTCCGACTTTATTTGTGATGATCAAGATCATGTTCTTGGCAGATTTACCATATTTAAGGATATCTCCCACTTAAAAACCTTAGAACAGCAGATTCAAAGAAGTGAGCGGCTGGCTGTTATTGGTCAAATAGCTGCCGGCACTGCCCATGAAATCAGAAATCCATTAACTTCTATAAAAGGATTTCTGCAAATCCTACAGCAATCTCTTAGAGATAAAAACCTGCAAAGGGAGATGGAATATATTAGTATCATGAAGGAGGAATTATCAAGAATAAATTTATTAGTCAGTGAATTTCTCTTATTAAGCAAACCTAAGGATATACAATTTCAAGAGGTAGATTTAAATAGGGTTCTTCAAGATATTTTAGTGATCATTAAAAATGAAGCGTTGCTTCATGGTATAGATCTTGTGGATGTAACAGGTGGAAAACTGCCTCATATCATTGGGGATGTAGAGTCTTTGAAGCAAGTTTTTCTAAACTTATGCAAAAATGCCATAGAAGCGATGAACGGTAATGGATCATTATCTATTGATTTCCAATTATTAAAAGGGAAGAAAGTAAGTATTAATTTTCATGATACGGGTCCTGGAATTCCTCCATATGTAATGGATAAAATTTTTGATCCCTTTTTTACAACCAAAGAGAATGGAACGGGTTTAGGATTACCTATCTGCCACAGAATTATTCATGATTTGGGTGGAAACATCAGAATTTCAACAAAAGGATATGGAACAACTTTTCATATTGTATTGCCGCATATTTAGCCGGGGGCTTCTTTATACTGTTTCAGGTTAAGTATTTATGGAAATGCAACTAGGGCTTTCACTTTCGTAAATAGCTTTGTAAAAGCCAAGTTTTCTTTAGAAAAAGTGAAATATATTGTATAATGGATTGGACATTATAGTAGTTACCGATGGAGAGTAGGACAGATGAATTATAAGGCTTTGTATCGAGTGTGGCGGCCCAACAAATTTGCTGATATCGTAGGACAACAACATATTACCAAAACATTGCAAAATGCGTTAGCCGAACGTCGATTTTCTCACGCGTATTTGTTTTGTGGTCCTCGTGGAACGGGAAAAACAAGTGCCGCCAAAGTGATGGCTAAAGCGGTAAACTGCTTAAATGGACCTTCGGCAGAGCCGTGCAATCAGTGTGAAGCATGCGTATCCATAATGGATCATTCCGTTGTTGATATCGTTGAAATTGATGCGGCGTCTAATCGAGGGGTGGATGAGATACGGGATATTCGAGATAAGGTAAAGTATGCACCTACCCACATGAATTACAAAGTATATATTATTGACGAAGTCCACATGCTCACGCCTGAGGCTTTTAATGCACTGTTAAAAACCTTGGAGGAGCCCCCCGCCCATGTCATTTTTATCTTAGCGACAACTGAACCTCATAAATTGCCTCTAACCATCATATCCAGGTGTCAGCGCTTTGATTTTAAACGTATATCTATATCCGATATTGTAAATCGCCTTTCATTTGTTTGTCAGGAACAAGGAATTTCGGCAGACGTGAAAACCTTGACACTGATTGCCAAATATGCGGAAGGGGGAATGAGGGATGCGCTAAGTCTCCTTGACCAAGTTTTTTCTTATGGCGGGAACTCCATTACGGAAGAGGATGTATTGTCGGTTACCGGCGGTGTATCGGAAACAGTAATTTTAAAATTGGTAGAGGGAATAATCTATAAGAACCCGAGGCAAGTGTTATACTTATTTGACTCTCTTATTCATGAAGGGAAGGATATTCATCAAATATTAGAAGGGATCCTCTACTTTGCAAGAGATCTATTGATTTATAAAACGGCACCAGATTTGGATCAATTGTTAGACCGCGTTTCCATTGATGAACACTTTATCAAACTATCTCAAGAGTGTACCACTGAGGAACTTCGAAGGGTAATTCATGAATTTACATCAATACAAATGGAATTAAAAAGAATAAATCATCCCCGGGTCATGGTGGAGATGGTGCTGACAAAGGTATCTCAAAAAAATATAAAGGAAGATCATTCCGGTATCCAAACCATGGACGAACAAAAACTTCAGTCCCTTTTTGAGAAAATTGCCCAACTAGAGAGCAAAATTAGTCTGATTGAGCAAGGCTTATCACAGGAAGTCTCAGCTGCTGCAGCAGCTCCTTCCAAAGTGAAAACTCAAAGACTAAACCCGACTGGAAAAATTGCCTTTAATAAAATTAAAGAAACCATGCTTCAAGCAGATGAGAGGCAACTGGAAAAAATAAAGAGAGATTGGCAGCAGGTTTTATCAAATGTAAAACAGAAAAAAATAACAGTACATGCATGGTTAATTGATGGAGAACCTGTGGCGGCTTCTTCCAATACCATTGTTTTGTCTTTTAAAAGTCCAATTCATCGGGAAACAACAGAAAGGGAGATGAATCGAAGGATAATTGAAGAGACGTTGAAAGAGTATTATGGAAGTCCCATATCTATTCTTACTCTAATGGATAACCAATGGCGTACCTTAAAAAATGATATGAACGAAGAGGGGGATGATGAAGAATCATCATCAGAGGATTCTTTTTTTGAAGAAGCATTTAAAATTGCAGGAAAAGGACTAGTTGAGATTAGGGACTAAAACCAAAGGAGGAAATAATAAAGTGAAAAATATGAATCAAATGATGAGACAAGTTAAAAAAATGCAGGAGCAAATGCAAAAAGCACAGGAAGCCCTTAAAGAAAAAACCGTTGAGGGAACGGCTGGCGGCGGAATGGTAACGATCAAAGCCAATGGACATAAAGAAATCTTAGATGTCATAATTAAGCCCGAAGTAGTTGATTCAGATGATATAGAAATGCTCCAAGATTTAGTTTTAGCGGCAGTCAATGATGCATTAAAAAAAGTGGATGACTTGGCAAGTGCTGATTTAGGGAAAGTTACAGGTGGCTTAAATATTCCGGGATTGTTTTAGGAGATAGACCATGTATCAATATCCTGAACCTATATTTAAACTAATGGAGGGTTTTATGAAATTGCCAGGTATAGGTCCGAAAACAGCGGGTCGCTTGGCGTTTTTTGTATTAGGCATGGAAGAAGAGGATGTCGTGACACTGGCCAAAGCCCTTGTAAATGCCAAAAGAAACCTTCATTACTGTTCATCATGCTGCAACATAACGGATATTGATCCCTGTCAAATTTGTCGGGATCCTTCCAGGGATAAAGGGGTTATTTGTGTTGTACAGGATCCGAAAGATGTGGTGGCTATGGAGAAGACAAAGGAGTTTTTCGGTTTTTATCATGTTTTACATGGGGCCATTTCTCCTATGGATGGCGTTGGACCGGAAGATATCCGGGTACCAGAGCTACTAAACCGACTTAAAGATGGAACGGTATCAGAACTGATTTTAGCAACCAATCCCAATATAGAAGGGGAAGCAACAGCCATGTATCTTTCTCGCCTTTTAAAGCCTACAGGAATTAAAGTGACTCGTATTGCCCACGGTCTTCCGGTTGGAGGGGATTTAGAGTATGCAGATGAAGTTACTTTAACCAAAGCATTAGAAGGAAGAAGGGAATTATGAAATTGTCGTCATCATCAGAAATTTAAGGCCATATAATGATGTATAATAAAGGAGAGGGGTAGACGTTATGGCCTTTTTTAATAAGGAGCATCCGCTATTTGAGCAAGAGAAAAAGCATCTGCTGGAGGAAATACATCAGGCTCAAAGGGATTGGAAGAAATTTGAGAGCTCCTTAAGATTATTAATGGATGATGATTTAGATAAAACATATTATATACCATTACTTCAAAGAAGATACGAATTCTTATTAAAGCAATATAAAAATACCCTAAAATAATTTAGACCGAACCTATCCAGAAATGGATAGGTTCTTTTTTATACGTCCTTTTTTGTTCTAAAGGAAGAAGTGGACGAGTAGGATAGGAATAGGATCGGAACAGAGATCGAATACAGATTAAAATATATTGAAAGGGGTAATACATGATGGGTTGGAGCTGGGGGATTATAGGGATTGTCATCATTTTTGCGGTATTTATTTTATTGACACAGTCTGCATTCCGTCCGTTAAAAATACTCGGGTATGGTGTTATTCAGCTAATGGTAGGAGCAATTATGCTCTTTTTCGTTAATTTGTTTGGACAACTATTCAACTTTAGTATACCGATCAATCCCATAACTGCACTTATAACCGGATTATTGGGAATACCTGGCCTTGCTACTCTAGTACTTATTAAACTGTTTATCATTTAACCGATAATTACAAAAAAATTCCATAAAAATTCCAGTTGATTTATTGATACGGATATGATAAGATACTTCTTGTCGCCGCGATGGGGCGGTGAAGAGGGAAGGAAGAAAGATGTACCTTGAAAACTGAACAGTGCAGAAGCCAAGCGAACCCTGAAGATTCAAATGGAGTAAGGAAGAGTCTAAGGGACTCATAAGGATAGAAGAGCAGATTAAACTT
>NZ_JAKIHL010000054.1 GCF_021608135.1 Microaerobacter geothermalis | reverse complement strand
TTAAACGATGATCACTATAAAGAGTTAGGTGAAGACTTTTTACAGAAGCGAAACCAAGAACGAATGGAAAGATATTTTATCGCTAAGGTGCGTCAATTAGGATACGAAGTTCAGAAGAATACTGCATCATAACTACTGGAAACATTTACAACGATTATCCCGGGCATCCCTATACCCATTTTTATCTGGAAATTGATACCAAGCACTTGACATTTTTAGATCAGTATGCCCAGGGAGGGAATTATTTTCATATCAAATGTTATTCTCATATCAAAGTATGACTGAAGCCAGCCTTTCAGTACTTAACCCTTATAGATATCAGTGTAACGGAGGGATGGAAAAGGTGCAACTTGATCAGATGAAAGGGAGGAAGTGTAAAAGTGAAAGAAGCGTTATCTATTACCAAAGAAGAATTAAGAAAAAAAATTCTGTTTATGAGGAATCAAATGACGGAAAAGGAAAGAAGGGAAGCGTCCCAGCAGATTATAAACAACCTTAAAAATACAGGTGCATTGGATCAGTATGATACCTGGATGTTATTTGTTTCCTTTGGGACGGAAGTGAATATGATTCCACTAATTGAAGAAGGATGGGACCAGGGGAAGAAAATTATCCTGCCTAAAACAGAAAATAAGAACAAAGAAATTGTTCCCTATGTGGTAGAAAAATGGAATCAGTTAAAAAGAGGTTCCTTTGGCATCTTGGAACCCATTCCTGAACAGTGTGAACGGGTTAAGAAGTTGGAAGAGATTCCATTGATTATTGTTCCAGGAGTGGCCTTTGACCTCGATGGGGGAAGGATTGGGTATGGAGCCGGTTACTATGACCGTTTTTTTCATAAATTGACTCACAATCCTTTAAAAGTGGCTGTATCTTTTCAATGCCAGGTCGTTGAAAAGGTTCCAACAGATATTTATGATGTGAAGGTGGATTGGCTGGTGACAGAAAAAAAGATATGGAGAAGGTCTTACCACTAATTCAATACTTATAGTAGAATAAAAATAACGAATAGTAGATTAAAAATAACGAAACGAGATTACGGCAAACTTTTTGAAGGAGGGGTAATCACGATGTGGAGAGTTGGAATTCTTACAGCTAGTGATAAAGCGTCAAGGGGAGAGCGTGAGGATGAAAGCGCTAAACTTTTGATGGAGCTGGTGAAAAACGAATTAAATGGTCAAGTGGTAGGTTACCGGGTGGTGCCGGATTGTATTGAGACATTGAAGGAAAACATGATTGAGTTGATTGACAGGGAAAATGTGGACCTTTTGCTGACCACCGGAGGGACAGGGTTAAGCCCAAGGGATGTGACTCCCGAGGCCACACGGAAAATCATTGATCGGGAAGTACCGGGACTTAGTGAAGAAATGAGAAGGGCTTCATTACAAAGTACCAGACGGGCGCTGTTAACAAGGGCCGTATCTGGAACAAGGGGAAATACCCTGATTATCAATTTACCGGGAAGTCCGAAGGGAGTGAAGGAATGCTTCATGGCCATTTCAGATCAACTATCCCATGCTTTAAATATTTTGCAAGGCAAAACTGGAGAATGTGCGACCAATCCCGATTTGGAAGAGGTGCGATAAATCTGTGAAAAAAGAGGTAGCTGTGAAAGATGCGGTAGGAATGATCCTAGCCCATGATTTAACGAAAATTGTACCAGGAGAATTTAAGGGACGAGCCTTCCGAAAAGGACATCGAATCGAAGAGAAGGACATTCCCGAATTGCTCAATATCGGAAAGGAACACATCTATATCTTGGAATTGGAAGAAGGAGAGCTTCATGAAAATGACGCCGCCTTCAATCTTGCTCAGACCATCTCCGGTGCCAATACCGTAATGGGAGAAGCCCATGAAGGAAAAGTGATGATACGTTCCGCCATTACCGGTCTGTTAAAAATTGACGAGCCTATTGTTCATCGTATGAATGAAGTGGAAGGTATTGTGATTTCCACCCGGCTCACCAACCAATTGGTGAAGGAAAATGAACCGCTTGCTGTCGCAAGAGTCATCCCGTTGGTGATTGAAAAAGTACGGATAGATTCGGCCATCTCCTGTGTAAAAAAACCTGTGGTAGAGGTTCTTCCCTTGAGGCCGCTAAAGGTTGGGATTGTAACCACGGGCAGCGAAGTCTATAAAAGAAGGATTCAGGATCAATTTGGACCTGTCGTAAAAGAAAAGGTAGAATCCCTTGGCTGTACAGTGCTGGAACAGCGCTTTGCTCCCGATGACTTGGAAGTAATCAGAGGGGAAATATTGGATCTTATTGAAAAAGGAGCGGAAATAGTGTTGACAACTGGTGGAATGTCAGTTGACCCTGACGATCGGACACCAGGAGCCATTCGGTTGGCAGCAACTGAGGTGGTCAGTTATGGAACCCCCATGCTGCCGGGGTCTATGTTAATGATTGCCTATCATCATCAAATTCCGATTTTGGGACTGCCGGGATGTGTGATGCATGATCCTTATACGTCATTTGACGTATTTCTTCCAAGGATCCTGGCCGGGGAGAAAATAGAGAAAAAAGACGTGATACAACTGGGTTATGGGGGACTTTATCATTGTTAATCTTTTCAACATCCTCTTTGTGGGAAAGGTGATATGGTGGATAAGAGTTATGGGGGAGAAATGCCCTTTAGAGATCATCTCGGGGAATTCCGGAAGCGAATCATTTGGGTGTTGATATTTTTTGTAATTTCAATGATTGCAGGCTTTGTTCTTGCTCCTTATGCCATTCAAATCTTAAAGAATGATCCGGCAGCTGCTTATTTAACCTGGAATGTATTTGGGTTATCTGATGCTCTTCGTATATATATTCAAATAGCCTTCGTGATCAGTATTGTTTTAACGGTACCATTTTTTCTTTTTCACTTGTGGAGGTTTGTGTCACCAGCATTGCTGCCGGATGAGAAGAGAGTCATTGCAATTTTTCTTCCTTTTTCTCTTTTATTATTTATCGTGGGAATCTTTTTCGGATACTATATTTTGTTTCCTATGGTCGTTGGATTTATGTCAAATATCGCCAAAGGGATAGGGGCACAGGAAGTATACGGACTGGCTCAATACTTTGGCTTTATGTTTAATATTGTGCTTCCGTTCGGCTTTCTTTTTGAAATGCCTTTGGTGGTCATGTTGTTGACCCGATTGGACATCATCCATCCAGACAAGCTAATCAAGTTGAGAAGAGTGGCTTATTTTATTCTGGTCGTCGTTGCGGTGACCATCACACCTCCGGAAATCATCTCTGATGTTTTGGTAACCATTCCACTTCTTGTTTTATATGAATTAAGCGTATGGCTCTCCAAGGTGGTGTATCGAAGAAGGTTAAAAGCCCTTGAAGAATGGGAAAAAGGATATCCTTCATAGGAATGCCCTTTGTTTTAAGGGCATTTTTCTTTTTGTAAATGAGTAAAAATCAAAGGGAGGGCCAGAGTAAAAAAGAATGAGGAAAGTGTATAAAGGCTTTAAATAGGATATACTGTTTTTTGGGCATTTTTTTTCTAAAGTGGGTTGCAAAATAAGAAAAAAATGTATATGATATGTATTGTTAGCACTCTCCTTAATCGAGTGCTAACAATACTTCAAAAATTAAGAATGAATTGTCAAGGAGGGTATTTGCTGTGTTAAAGCCACTAGGTGATCGTGTTGTTGTTGAACCTATTGCCAAAGAAGAAACTACGGCAAGCGGAATCGTTCTTCCAGATACAGCCAAGGAGAAGCCCCAAGAAGGAAAAATCATTGCTGTGGGAAGCGGCCGCTATGAAAATGGAGAAAAAATTCCCCTTGAAGTGAAAGAGGGAGATCGGGTGATTTTCTCCAAATATGCCGGAACAGAAGTGAAATACCAAGGAAAAGAAGTATTAATCATGCGTGAAAGTGACATTTTAGCCATATTGTAAGACTTTACTTAAGAATTACTGAGGATTGCGACACATATGTTGAATGATGACAACATTATAGGGAGGGTTTAATAAAGATGGCAAAAGAAATTAAGTTTAGTGAAGATGCGCGCAGAGCGATGCTTCGCGGAGTGGATGCATTGGCAAATGCGGTTAAAGTAACCCTTGGACCTAAGGGACGAAATGTTGTATTGGAAAAGAAATTTGGTTCTCCTCTTATTACCAACGATGGAGTTACCATTGCCAAGGAAATTGAACTTGAAGATGCGTTTGAAAACATGGGAGCTCAACTGGTGAAAGAAGTAGCGACAAAAACCAATGATGTAGCCGGAGACGGAACAACAACCGCTACGGTTCTGGCCCAAGCCATGATCCGTGAAGGATTAAAGAACGTGACTGCTGGTGCTAATCCTATGGTGATCCGCAAAGGTATTGAGAAAGCGGTTCAAGCAGCTGTTTCTGAAATTAAAAACATAGCGAAGCCTATTGAAGGAAAAGCTTCAATCGCACAAGTTGCCGCCATTTCTTCAGGAGACGATGAAGTGGGTCAATTAATTGCTGAAGCGATGGATAAAGTAGGAAATGACGGAGTCATTACCGTAGAAGAGTCCAAAGGTTTTGTCACTGAACTGGAAGTTGTGGAAGGAATGCAGTTTGACAGGGGATATGTCTCTCCGTACATGATTACTGATACCGACAAAATGGAAGCGGTATTGGAAAATCCATATATCTTAATTACCGATAAGAAGATTTCTAACATCCAAGAAATTCTTCCTGTTCTTGAAAAAGTTGTCCAATTGGGCAAGCCATTATTGCTCATTGCTGAAGATGTGGAGGGTGAAGCCCTTGCTACTTTAGTAGTGAACAAACTCCGCGGAACCTTTAATGCCGTAGCTGTGAAGGCTCCTGGATTTGGTGACCGCCGCAAAGCCATGCTTGAGGATATCGCGATCTTAACCGGTGGTCAGGTAATTACTGAAGATTTGGGACTGGAATTAAAGTCTGCTACCGTTGACCAATTGGGTCGCGCTGGGAAAGTAGTAGTGACCAAAGAAAACACCACCATTGTTGAAGGTGCCGGAGATCGCTCAAAAATTGGTGCAAGGGTTAACCAAATCCGTCAGCAAATTGAAGATACCACATCAGAATTTGATAGAGAAAAGCTTCAAGAAAGATTAGCTAAATTAGCTGGTGGTGTAGCGGTAATCAAGGTTGGTGCTGCTACGGAAACTGAGTTAAAAGAGAAGAAGCTTCGCATTGAAGATGCTTTGAACTCTACGCGTGCAGCTGTTGAAGAGGGAATTGTATCCGGTGGAGGAACAGCTCTGGTGAACGTGGTTTCTGCGGTTCAAAAGATTGAAGCCTCCGGAGACGAAAAAACTGGTGTCAATATTGTCCTTCGTGCACTTGAAGAGCCTGTTCGTCAAATTGCTGCCAATGCAGGGTTAGAAGGTTCTGTTATTGTAGAGCGGTTGAAGAAAGAAGATATCGGAGTCGGATTTAATGCTGCTACTGGAGAATGGGTAAATATGATGGAAGCAGGTATTGTTGACCCTGCAAAAGTAACCCGTTCCGCATTGCAAAATGCTGCTTCCGTCGCTGCAATGTTCTTAACTACTGAAGCAGTGGTTGCTGATAAACCAGAACCAGAAAAAGCTCCTGCAGGTATGCCAGGTGGCATGGGCGGCATGGACATGATGTAAGGTCAATGACCAAGCGTAAATCATTCGCAATAAACAATGAAAATAAGCACAAAAAAGCATGGACAAATCGTCCATGCTTTTTTGTATGGATAAAAACTAAAATTATTAATATTAACTCAATTTGTTCACAATTGCTACAAATTAGACAAAAAATTTTCAAAATTGTGATTAAAATGTGTGATATATGTCACAGTGGGGGTATGGATGGACGAATAGATTTGAATTAAGTAATAAACTGACGAAATGAGTACGAAATGAAGGTGAGAAAGTTGTCTGGAATAGGGGGGATGGTAAGTGGGATCAAGTGGTTAATCGGAGGAATTGCATCTTACGAATTGTTGAGGGTAATGAAAGGGGCATCTAAACCGGCTTTAAGACCGCCGGGAGCGGCAGAAGAGGATGAATTTTTGGCCTTATGTTCACGATGCGGGAAATGCAATCAAGCTTGTCCCTATGATGCGATATTAATGGCCGGCCCGGAATTTGGAATAGGTTTAGGCACTCCGTACATTCATGCCAGGGAAAGTCCGTGCCGATTGTGTGAAGATTTTCCCTGTGTGGAGGCCTGTCCAACCGGAGCTTTATCCGGAATCAAAGTAAGGCCTGATGTGAATATGGGTGAAGCGGTGATTAGCAAAACATATTGTATTGCCTGGCAAGGGATTCGTTGTGAAGTATGTTACCGAAACTGTCCCTTTATCGATGAAGCTATTACCCTAGAATTTTCCTTAAGGCATAATGACCCGACACATTCTGTCTTTGGACCGGTTGTTTATACGGATAAATGTGTGGGATGCGGAATTTGTGAACATGTTTGTGTCGTGGATAATCCTGTTGCCATACAAGTGAAACCAAGGGAATTGTGGAGGAAGCATTTATGGGAGTGAAAAAGTGGGTCCTCATAAGAAGAAGTGTACAGATATTCATCTTATTGTTGTTTTTATCTCCCCTTCTGCTGACATGGAACACGGTTCCCGGACAAGAAATTACTCCATTCATTCAGTTTCATGGTTCTTTGGCGTCATCAGAGATTTTTGGTATCGAATTATCGGATCCCTTTGCTGCCCTTCAGGTTACGTTAGCTTCTAAGGCGATCCATTGGGAATATATCAGCTCTGCTTTTATTATTTTTTCCTTATATTTCTTGTTGAGCGGCAGGGTGTTCTGCAGTTGGGTCTGTCCGGTTAATACCATATTAGAGACTACAGATAAGCTCCGTAAATTCATGACACTTCCCGATAAAAAGTTTCAAAGAACGACAAAAATCAAATGGATGGTTTTCATTTTGATTCTTTCATTTGCAGCAGGAATTCCGGTATATGAACTGTTTACTCCAACGAATAATGTGATGCGCAATATACTTTTTCTTTGGGGAATTGGCATTTTTCTATTGATAGCGATTACCCTGTTTGATTTGTTGGTCTCAAAAAGAGGATGGTGCAGATATTTTTGTCCACTAGGCGGGTTCTATCACAGCATTGGCAAATTTGGTCTGTTTCGTGTAAGGGTAAATCCAGAAAAATGTGTGACCTGCAGAAAGTGCCAGGCTGTATGCTTTGCTGACCCGGTCATTCTTGAAGAGGCCATTACTAAAAAAATACACATAGTGAAAGATGGGGATTGCAGTTTATGCGGTGCCTGTTCAGATATATGTCCGACCGATGCAATAGAGATTGGATTCCGCTTTACGGGAAACAAACAATCCGGGAATAAACAAACGGATGTATTAAAACGCACTCCCGTCACAAAAATGTGACATTTCTAAATTCAATTTATTCAAAGATAAGGAGGTTTAAGTGTATGAAAATATCGAGAAGAAGTTTACTTAAGGCAGCTGCTGTATCAGCAACCCTTGCTGCAGCGGGATGCAGCAAGAAAGAGACGGGAGCCCCAGTCGGGAATTCAGAACCCATTCCCCAAGAGGTGATAAAAACAGTAGAGCCCGATGAATGGAGAAAAGCCACTTGTCGCTTTTGTGGAACGGGATGTGGAATTCTGGTTGGGGTAAAGGATGGAAAAGTAGTTGCCAATCAGGGGGATCCAGAGAATCCTGTAAACAGAGGATTAAATTGTGTAAAGGGGTATTTTGTTTCCAAAATTTTATTTGGCAAGGATCGTTTAACCAAACCATTGATTCGTGAAGATGTAAGCAAAAAAGGTACAATGGAAGGATTCCGTGAGGCCACTTGGGAAGAAGCCCTGGATTTGGTGGCAAACAAACTAAAGGAAGCAAAGGACAAGTATGGACAGAGGGGAATTGCTTTCTGGGGATCTGGTCAGATGTATGTTCAGGAAGGGTATGCAGCTGTAAAACTATGGAAGGCCGGATTGTTAAATAATAATATCGATCCCAACGCCAGACTGTGTATGGCCAGTGCGGTTACAGGATTTATGACCACTTTTGGCTCCGATGAACCACCGGGGGTGTATGAGGATATTGAAAATGCCGATGTTTTTGTTACCTGGGGAGCCAATATGGCAGAGCAGCATCCTATTCTTTACTCCAGGGTTACGGCTCGAAAGATTAGTACACCGGGAGTCATTCATGTTGATTTGGGTACCCGTTATACCAGAACCACAGAAACGGCAGACGAATTTTTGGAATTTATTCCGCAATCCGATTTGGCCATCGCCAATGCGATTTGTAATTACATTATCCAAAACGGTATGGTAAACGAAGCTTTTATAAAGGATCACGTGGTCTTTAAGAAGGGGCTAACCAATATCGGATATGGATTGGAAGATGGTTTTTCATTTAATGACAAACCGGAAAAAATAACCTTTGAAGAGTATAAGGAACTGGTTTCCGAATATACCCTTGAAAAGGCAGAGGAAATTTCCGGAGTTCCAAAGGAAAAAATTGAGTATTTAGCTAAACTTTACGGAGATCCCAACAGGAAGGTAATGTCCTTCTGGACAATGGGAATGAACCAGCATACCAGGGGAACCTGGATAAACAACCTGGTCTATGCCATCCACCTGCTAACAGGAAAAGTATCAACTCCGGGAAACAGTCCATTCTCTTTAACCGGCCAACCGAGTGCTTGTGGAACAGCCCGAGAAGTCGGAGTTTTTGCACACCGCCTCCCTGCCGATATGGTAGTGAATAATCCGGATCATCGTGCGAAAGCAGAGGAAATATGGAAGCTACCGAAGGGGTATTTGGATCCCATTGCAAAGCCTGGCCTTCATACGGTGGAGATGTTTAGGGCAGTGACCAATCCGGATTATCCAGGTGGTAGAATTCGATTTTTGTGGACGATGAACAACAACTGGGCGCAAAGCATGCCCAAAACTAGCCGGTATTCCAATGTAGAACTTCTAAAGGATGTATTCATTGTCGTGTCAGAGGTTTATCCCACATATTCGACCAAATTTGCCGATGTTGTACTCCCGTCAGCATTGTGGGTAGAAAAAGAAGGTTTTTTTGGAAATGCTGAAAGGAGAACCCAGCATTTGGCTAAATGCATGGAACCGCCAGGGGAGGCAAAAAATGATACATGGCAGATTATGGAGATTGCTAAAAGGGTTCTCGAACCAGAGCTATATCATAAACTGTTCCCCTATGATACATCAGATGAATCAAAGCTGGTTGAGCAGCTTTTTGATGAATACCGTCTGTTTACTTTAGGATTGGGAAAAGATTTAGCGCCCTATAAGGAATATATTAATAGAAGGGGAATGACATGGCCGGTCCGTGAAGTAAATGGTCAGTGGTATGAAACGAAGTGGCGTTACTTGGCTGGAGATCAAACGAAAAATTTTGATAGCCAGGCTAAACCTGGAAAATACAATAATATTGATTTTTACAAGCAAAAGAAAGATGATAACAGGGCTGCCTGCTGGTTCCGACCCTTTGAACCGGCTCCTGAGGTTCCCGATCAGGAATATCCATTCTGGCTATGTACTGGCCGTGTATTAGAGCATTGGCATAGCGGGAGCATGACCCGCCGGGTTCCTGAATTGCACCGTGCTGTACCTGAAGCCTATGTGGAGATCCATCAGGAAGATGCCCAGAAATTGGGTGTTAAGAACGGAGATATGATTCGGATTACGTCAAGAAGGGGGCAGATGGAGGCCCCGGCACTGATCAACGGACGAGGAAAACCGCAGAAGGGACTGGTGTTTGTACCTTGGTTTGATGAGGATCGTTTGATTAACCTGGTTACATTAGATGCTTACTGTCCAATATCCAAACAACCTGATTTTAAGAAATGTGCCGTTAAGATTGAAAAGGTATAGGAGGGATAAAAGATGAAAAGAACAGGATTGGGAATAACTTTAATGATTCTTATCTTTGTTGTAATCCTTATCGCAGTTGGATGCAGCTCAACTCAAGAAGGCGCACAGCAAGCACCTCCTCCTGCTGAAAAACAGCCAGAAACCATCGTAAAAGAAGTGATTGCCAATTACGGGCCCCCTGTTATCCCCCATACCATTGAAGGCCGCTGGGGCAGAGATGATAAAGGACAGCCCACATGTTTAAGCTGTCATCAGGAAGGAATCGGCGGGGCACCTAAAACACCTCATCCAGAAAGGGACTCTTGTGTCCAATGTCATGTTCCTCAGGCAGATTCAAGGGAAGCATTTAATCAATAGAAATGACATCAGGGGGTGAGAGAAGATGGTTATTGCCGGAATTTTGGTTGTTGCCAAGGATGGAAATGCTGAACAGACAAAGGATTCTCTCGAAACTATTGAGGGAGTAGAGGTTCATTATATTGAAGACGGATGCAAGTTAATCACTACTGTGGAAACAAGAACCTATGACGAAAATTATGAGTTGGTCAAAAGGTTGACGAAGCTGGACGGAATCATAGGAGTATATCCCGTTTATGTAAATTTCGAGGGAGATGATACGATGATAGCTCCTTACATTCCTCCGGAAGGCGACGAATCCATCAATTAAATTTCCCCTACCTTTTTCATATGAAGATGTATGGATGAACCATACATCTTCTTTTTTGGCTTGACCGTTTATCGGGTACACTGATAGAATTGTTTCGTTATAGTTGAATAAAATAAGCTGTCTCGTATAATCTTGAGAATAGGGCTCAAAAGTTTCTACCGGATGACCGTAAATCATCTGACTACGGAGACAGAGACGGGGAAATTTGTCCGATGGCTAAGCGTCACTAAGACTCTATTCTCAAGTGGGAGATAAGTGACGCTAAGCCCATGGATAATTTCAACCTACTTCGGATGGGGTATAAGACTCCACCTGAAGTAAGTTTCCTTTATCGTTGCTGAGTATATTTAATCATCAGTGATGAAATGGGACGAGGATCTCTGCCTTTGTATAACAATGAGACCTGGTCCTTTTGTATTTTTATAAAGTGGAGTCGTACCGTTTGAGGAAATATGAAAGAGGAGGTTACCTAATGGACAAGCCCCAAGAAATGATCATTGTGCTTGATTTTGGAGGACAATATAATCAGTTAATAGCCAGAAGAATTCGGGATCTTGGAGTTTATAGCGAA
The DNA here is from genome assembly GCF_021608135.1 of Microaerobacter geothermalis. Taxonomy (NCBI): domain Bacteria; kingdom Bacillati; phylum Bacillota; class Bacilli; order Caryophanales; family Bacillaceae; genus Microaerobacter; species Microaerobacter geothermalis. The sequence continues at coordinate 4,084 of NZ_JAKIHL010000054.1, read as the reverse complement.
TTAATGCCTTACAATACTTCCATTGAAAAAATAAAATCACTCGAACCCAAAGGAATTGTTTTTTCAGGGGGACCGGCCAGCGTATATGGTGAAAATGCTCCACTGGTTGATGAAAGCATTTATGAATTAGGGATCCCTATACTCGGAATCTGTTATGGAATGCAGATGATGACCCATCACCTGAAGGGTAGAGTGGAGAGGGCAAATGTTCGCGAGTACGGAAAATCAACGATCTCAATAGAAGGAGAATGTCCGCTGTTTAAAGGTCTTAATCCCGAACAGGTTGTTTGGATGAGTCATAGTGATAAGGTTATTGAGCCCCCTAGCGGCTTTAAGGTATATGCCAGCACACCCCATGCCCCCATTGCAGCAATGGGTCATGAGGCAATGAAGCTGTATGCCGTTCAGTTTCATCCTGAAGTTCGCCATTCCCTGCAAGGTATGGATATGTTAAAAAACTTTTTGTATGACATTTGTAAATGTGAAGGGAACTGGTCAATGGAGACCTTTATTGAGGATACCATTTCAGAAATACGAAAAAGGGTTGGTTCCAAAAAGGTCCTCTGCGCGTTGAGCGGTGGAGTCGATTCTTCTGTTGTTGCTGTTCTTATTCATAAAGCCATTGGCGATCAACTTGTTTGTATGTTTGTTGATCATGGCCTTTTGCGTAAGGGTGAAGCTGAAAGTGTAATGAAAACCTTTAAAGAAGGTTTTCAAATGAATGTGATAAAAATTGATGCGAAGGAACGTTTTCTCGCCAAACTAAGAGGGATTGAAGATCCAGAAAAGAAAAGAAAACTGATTGGAAATGAATTTGTCCGGGTTTTTGAGGAAGAAGCAGCGAAACTTGACGGAATGGACTTTTTAGCTCAAGGAACTTTATATACAGACATTATAGAAAGTGGAACCGATACTGCCCAGACTATAAAATCCCATCATAATGTGGGTGGTTTGCCTGAAGATATGAAAATGGAACTGATCGAGCCTTTAAAAGCCTTATTTAAGGATGAGGTTCGTAAGGTTGGAGAAGAATTAGGGATTCCCCATGATATTGTATGGAGACAGCCTTTTCCTGGCCCTGGATTAGGGATCCGTGTTTTGGGTGAAGTAACTGAAGAAAAGTTGGAGTTGGTCCGCGAATCAGATGCAATATTGCGGGAAGAAATCAAGAAGGCCGGGCTAGATAAAGAGATTTGGCAGTATTTCACAGTCCTTCCCAATATCCAAAGTGTTGGGGTCATGGGGGATGTGAGAACATACTCCTATACGATTGCGATTCGCGGTGTAACCTCTGTTGATGGAATGACAGCAGATTGGGCAAGAATTCCGTATGAAGTTCTTGAGGTGATTTCCAATCGGATTGTGAATGAGGTTGATGGTGTCAATCGCGTGGTGTATGATATTACATCCAAACCACCTGCTACCATTGAATGGGAGTAGATATAATCCGAATAAAAATAGATAAATATATATAAACGTTCGTGTTTTCATTGACAAGCCATGAGCGCCCTGTTACACTGTTTTTGTGTTTAGAAAAAATGCTTCGTATAATCCTAAGAATATGGCTTAGGAGTTTCTACCTGGTTGCCGGAAATAACCAGACTACGAAGGATTGGTTTTCTGTTGCCTCATTTATGGTTTAACAGGGATCCTTCCTTAAGAGATGGTTCATTTTAAACCAGGAAAATTAAGCCTGGTTTTTTTATTTTTATATTCTACTTTTAAGGAGGACTTTAAGTTATGTCAAAGTTTTTTGGATTTGCTGAGCACGGCACAAATTACCGAAGAGAGACCATCGCTGGGTTAACCACGTTTTTGTCTATGGCATACATATTGTTTGTTAATCCCGATATGCTCTCTAATGCAGGTATGGACAAAGGTGCCGTGTTTGTTGCAACCGCAGTTGCAGCGGCTATTGGTACGTTGATTATGGGTTTATGGGCTAAATACCCGATTGCCCTCGCACCCGGTATGGGATTGAATGCATTTTTTACATTTGTCGTTGTCCTTGGAATGGGTATTCCGTGGCAGTCTGCATTAGCAGGCGTATTTATTTCCGGCATTGTATTTTTTATTTTAACCTTGACAAAAATTCGAGAGACGATTATCAATGCGATTCCTGTGGGATTAAAGTATGCGGCATCAGCAGGTATTGGGTTGTTTATCGCCTTTATCGGCATGAAAAATGCGGGGATTATTGTGGCTAATGAAGCAACATTTGTTAGTTTGGGTAATCTTTCTGAAGGCAATACTTTGTTAGCTATTGTAGGTTTAATCATAACCGCCGGTTTAATGGTTAGAGGGGTGAATGGCGGCATTTTTTACGGAATGGTTATTACCTCTGTAATTGGAATGTTCTTTAATTTGGTCAGCCTGCCAACTGGTGTTATTGGTGCAATCCCTGATGTTTCACCTACCTTTGGAGCATTATTTGGACCCTTATTCTCAGCTGGATTTTTTACACCCGACATGCTAGTGGTTATATTTACCTTCCTATTTGTAGATTTTTTTGATACGGCTGGAACATTGGTTGGTGTGGCAAGTCAAGCCGGCTTCTTAAAGAATAATGTCATGCCTCGGGTAGGAAGAGCGCTTGGAGCTGATTCAGTTGCTACAATCGTGGGAGCAATCTTTGGAACCTCTACAGTAACCTCTTACATTGAATCCTCTTCCGGGGTCGCTGCTGGAGGAAGAACTGGTTTTGCTTCAGTTGTTACAGCAGGATTATTCCTTGTTTCGCTATTTTTCTATCCGTTATTATCAGTTGTTACGGCGGCTGTCACAGCTCCTGCTTTAATTATCGTAGGGGTGTTGATGGCTTCCAGCCTTGGCAAAATTGAATGGAGTAAATTAGAGGAAGCTGTTCCTGCATTTCTTACGGCTGTACTAATGCCATTGACTTTTAGCATTGCCACAGGTATTGCTCTAGGATTTATTCTTTACCCATTAACCAAACTGATAAGAGGTCATGGAAGAGAAGTTCATCCAATCATGTATGTGTTGTTTGTAGTATTCCTCGCTTATTTTATATGGTTGAGATAACATAAAGTTACTATTTGAAAAAGAACATGGAGCAGTATAACAGAATAAGACATTTGTGTTCTATCACGAGATGGCTACGGACTTGCTGAATTTGAAGGAGCAATTTCCATTTTTAAGCGAATCGTTTTCCCAGAGTTTGCAAACCACGTTGCGTAATTTAGACCGTGCTTTCAAAAACTTCTTCAAAGGAGTAGCCGAGTTTCCTGCCTTTAAAAAGAAGAATAAGCACGATTCGTTTACTTGCCCTCAAAAGTTTCGCATTGAAGAAAAGGTCATCTTTATTCCCAAAATTGGGGAAGTACGGTACCGTAAATCAAGACAGATCGAAGGAAAAGTAAAGTCCATCACGGTATCCAAAAATGATGGTCGATGGTTTGTATCGATCCTCACCGAACAAGGGATTGAACAACAACCTAAAACATATGAAAAGCCTGTAGGCATTGACGTGGGTTTGAAAGAATTTGCCTTTCTTTCGAATGGGACATCGATTGCCATCGTGCAATACTGCGATGGACAGGGACTACAATGCTTCTCTCAACATTGAACGTAGAGGATTAGCAATCCTTGGTTTAGCGTAGAAAACAGTACCCTCGGACGGAGGGAAACATAACGCCTGTGGAGATAGTAGGTTGCGAGGTCGATGAAGCGGGAATCCACGGGGCTTGCTCCGTGTGAGCGTCAATCAATTCGTATATACAAAGAATTATCAAAGCTCTTTCCATGTTGAAAGGGCTTTGTTTTTATTTGATTACATGAAATTACCATTGATTTTCGGATGAAAAAATGATACATTACAACATGTCGCTGCAAGGGGGCAGGCAGGAACGAGAAGATAAAGTTTCAAAACAAAAAATTTCCTCTTGCAAATTCTTATCAAACATGATATATTATTTCTTGTCGCCGCGATGGGGCGGTGAAGAGGGAAGGAAGAAAGATGTACCTTGAAAACTGAACAGTGCAGAAGCCAAGCGAACCCTGAAGATTCAAATGGAGTAAGGAAGAGTCTAAGGGACTCATAAGGATAGAAGAGCAGATTAAACTT
>NZ_JAKIHL010000053.1 GCF_021608135.1 Microaerobacter geothermalis | reverse complement strand
TCCCGAGGACTCAAGAGTTTAACCCAAAGATATAACGAACTTCGTCAAGGTTGGCGAACCGCCTAGTGCGGAACCGCATGCTAGGTGGTGTGAGAAGACGGGGGTTAGTCGCCCCCTCTTACTCGATTTTCATAATTAGGAGATTTTGGAGGTAGAAGGGATGAATCAGACTGGAGTAAACATGCTGTTATTAGGAGTATATGGAATGGAGGTTGTTGAATGTGGCGGTGCATTGGCCAAAAATGTGGAGCTTGGCGGAAAGTCCTATGCATCCATTATTTTATGCGGAGAAAGATCCCAGCCACAGGTTACTAAGGCCGCAGAAGAATTGGGAGTTGAGGTTAGCTTTACCAACTTCCAGTATGGGCATGTGGATGTAAGCCCGGAATCAAAAAAGAAGCTGATCAAAGTGATCAGGGAAGTAAAGCCAGATATTATCATCACCCAAGACCCGGAGCATTCCTTTCATGATTTAGACCCAGATCGCAGACAAGCGATGATCTTAATTTTAGAAGCAATTGCCCTGGCCGGAAGAGATTTTGCGTTAGATGAGATGCCAGGTTTGGAGCCTCATCCTGTTCCAACCATCTATTATATGACGCCACATCATCCAAATTGTGTAGTGGATATCTCTTCCGTTTGGGAGAAGAAGGAGAAAGCAATGGATGTTTTGGAAAGTCAAATGGAATTTAGCGGTAAGCATTTTGATCGTGCTCTAGACAAGTCTACCGTTGAAAAGTTAATTCCTGGATTTGCAAACCTATCTGATTATGAAAAGGGAAGATCTATTCATAAAGTATTAGATCAAGCGATTCATGTGTATTACGGTTTAGCCACCCATGGGCACTTCGTTCTGGCAGAGGCTTACCGCAGGGAAGGCAATTTCCATTTGCAACAATTAATTGTTTAATCAACTAAAATTTTTTAATACAATATGAAATTATATAAAAAAATAAAATGAGAGGAGACTAAAGCGTGAAAAAAAGGATCAATATTGTTTTTGCCTTAGCACTATCATTGGTTTTAGTATTTTCTAATTTTTCAGCCATTCGTGCAGCTGAACAATTAGATCTGTTAAAGGTAGGGATTACGAAGGATGAAAATACGTTAACACCGTATACTTATGTGACGGGTTCTCCAGGATTGGATTTGGTTAATCTTATATATGACACCCTCTTCCAATTAGATGAAAACAATCAGCCCCAGCCCTGGTTGGTTAAGGATTATGAGATAAGTGAAGACGGATTAACCTATACCTTTAAGCTCCATGATGATGTGAAGTGGCATGATGGGAAGCCGTTAACTGCGGAGGATGTAAAATTTACTTATGAATACGTATTACAGTATAAAAAGTCTCGTTTTACCAAGCCTTCTCAAGCTATTGAGAGCATTGATGTTAGGGATGATACAACCTTGGTTATGAAGTTAAAGCAGCCTGAGCCTGACTTTATGATTCAACCGTTGGCTGATTTGCCAATTCTGCCGAAGCACATCTGGAGTCAAATTACTAATCCAGATGAAGCAAAGGATACTACCGGAAGTGGGCCGTATATTTTAGAGGAGTATAAACCTAACCAATTTTATAAGTTTAAGGCAAATCCCGATTATTTCATGGGAGAGCCGATTGCCAAATCCCTTGTTTTACCGATTATTGAAGATACAACTGCTTTATTTACCGCCCTTAAAGCAGGGGAAGTTGACGCTGTTTCCAGTAATGTTTCTCCTGAGCTAGTAAAGCAATTTGAATCGAACCCAAATATTAAGCTAGTAAATGGTGCAGGATACCGAACCACTTTATTTCAAATTAATGCGGAGAAATATCCTTTATCAGTAAAAGAAGTTCGTGAGGCTATGGCTTATGCCATTGATAGTAAATATCTGATTGACACTGTCTTGTTAGGCTATGCAACAGAAGGAAACCCGGGTTTTATCCACCCGACCTCTCCGTATTTTAATAAAGATGTTTCCTTTAAACCTGATTTGGATAAGGCTAAGCTGATTTTGGAAAACGCCGGATTTAAAGATACGGATAATGATGGGTTTAGGGAGGATCCGGAAGGGAAAAAAATAGAACTGGTTACCTTGGTTTATTCCAGCAGTCCTACCAGAATTCGTACGGCAGAAATTATTACGGAGTGGTTAAATGAATTAGGATTAAAAGTTTCTGTCAAAGCCATGGACATGACTACCGTTGACTCCTTGGTATGGCCGGACTTTGATGTAGCGAAGGGAAGAGATTATGATCTGGCTATGTGGAGCTGGTCTTCCACCATGCAGTTATTCCCTGCTCGTTTGGTCGAGCTGTTCCATTCAGATACCAGTGTAGGAACAGTAAATATCGGCGGTTATAAAAATGAGGAATTTGATCAATTGGCAGATAAATTGGGTAAAACGATTGATCCTGCAGAGCGAAAAAAAATTATTATGGACATGCAGGCACTAGTCGCTGAGGAGTTTCCGGTTATTCCTCTTTATTACGAAGAAGTTATTAATGCCTATAATCCAAATGTAAGTGATCAATGGGTATTCCAGAACGGAAAAGGAATTATTAATAAGTTTTCCTTTATCCATACAGAAAAATCAAAAACAGACGCTGATAAACAAACGGGATCATCATCTACTACAACTACAAATAATGAAACAACCCAAGCTGGACAACCCGATGCCCAAACGTCAGAAGCATCTTCTGGCAAAGGGACCAATTCTTTACTCATATTTGGTTTCATCATCCTGGCTGCTTTTCTCTTGATCTTCTGGATGAAGCGTTCTAAGAATAACTCCAGTAAAGGAGCTTAAGTATATAAACAATGAAGGAGGGGGTTTTCCTCTCCTTCCTCCATCTTTATCTTAGAAGTTTTGGTAGACAGATAATCATAGAATCAAAGAGTAGGCTAGGGGAATTTTAGCAGAATTTGTTCTGTGTCTACTAAGGACGGTTCTAGCTGAATCAGAATGTATCTGGGAAAGCTACTTTCTGATTCAGTCAGAAAGGGGAGTTATCATGTCAAAATTTTTAACTGGAAAGGTCATGCAATATATCTTAGTCTTATTTATCATGATTACACTTAATTTCCTCCTACCCAGGCTTATGCCTGGAAACCCCCTCGTATTTTTGGCGGGTGAGGATGTAGGGTTTATGTCCTCTGCGGAGAAACAAGAGATTTTAGACAAATATGGGCTAAACAAGCCGTTATATGAACAATATGCCATCTATTTAAAAAATTTAGTTACAGGAGATTTTGGCTATTCTTATCAGCAAAAAATGCCCATTACTGAACTGATATTAAGCCGTTTGCCATGGACCCTTCTGTTGACAGGGGCTAATTTAATCATTGCTACCATCTTGGGAGTCATTTTTGGGGCTATCTCTGCCTGGAAACGAGGGACAAAGAAGGATGTCAGCCTATTAACAGGATTTATGTTTTTAAGTGCAATGCCTTCTTTCTGGGTTGGAATGATCTTAGTTTCCATCTTTGCCGCTCAGTTAAAGTGGTTTCCCATTTATGGAGCTGAAACGGTATGGGCGAGTTATACCGGGTGGGAACGGGTCTGGGATATATTGAAACATCTGGTCCTCCCCTTGACAACTCTCGTTCTTATTTCAGTGTCTTCTATATTCATGACGATGAGATACTCCATGCTTAATGTGTTAGGGGAAGATTATATTCTGATGGCACGGGCAAAGGGAGTTAAGGAAAAGGTTATCAAATATAGGCATGCCATGAGAAATGCTCTGCTTCCTGTGGCCACCATGTTTATGTTAAGCCTAGGTTTTATGTTTGGCGGGGCAACTGTTATCGAAACTGTTTTTGCTTATCCGGGTATCGGAAGGCTGATGTTTGAAGCTGTATTAAGCAGAGACTATCCCGTAATTCAAGCATCCTTCTTAATTATTACCTTTACTGTAGTTATCGCCAATTTCTTAGCTGATATTATATATCCATTATTGGATCCTAAGGTGGGAAGAAGCAATGGATAGAGAAAAATGGAAACATGATTGGGAAGTGTTTAAGTCAAATAATCTCGGAATGGTAGGACTATCCATCTTAGGCATTTTTGTATTTATTGCTGTATTTGCGCCTTGGATAGCTCCTTATTCCCCGGATGATCGGGTCGCAAGTCCTTTTTTGCCGCCAAACAGTGACTTTTTGTTAGGGACCAATGATATTGGTCAGGATATCTTTAGCGAACTGCTTTATGGCACAAGGATTTCCTTATTAATCGGGGTTATTGCTGCTTTTATTTCCATACTTATTGGCTGTCTGGTAGGTATTGTCTCTGGTTATTATGGGGGGAAAATCGATTCTATTTTAATGCGGCTGGTAGATTTAGTTCTTGTCATTCCATTCTTACCGTTAATGATCCTATTGGCTGCTTTTGTTGGACCCAGTTTTTGGAACATTATCTTTGTCATTAGCGTGTTAACTTGGGCTAGTCCGGCCAGGGTGATTCGCTCTCAAGTATTAAATTTAAAAACAAGAGGATATGTAGAGGCAGCCCGCTCCATCGGCACCAGTATTCCTACCATTCTGCGAAAGCATATCTTGCCTGGTGTGATCCCGTTGGCCCTTTCTCAATTTGTTATGGCAGCCAGTCATTCCATTTTGATAGAGGCCTCACTAAGCTTTCTGGGATTAGGAGACCCATTTAATAAAAGTTGGGGAACGATTCTTTATTATGCTCAGGCTAGGGGTGCTTTCTTAACTGATGCCTGGGTATGGTGGGTGTTGCCTCCAGGTTTATTAATCACAACCCTTGTGATTGGATTTGCATTTACCGGGTATTCCATGGAGGAAATCCTTAATCCCAGGTTACGGAAGGGGTGATAGATATGGAAAATGTTTTAACTGTAGAGGAATTATCTACCTATTTCTATACAAATAAAGGAACGGCAAAGGCTGTTGAAAATGTGAGCTTCTCAGTAAAAAAAGGAGAAATGCTGGGACTTATAGGAGAGTCAGGCTGTGGAAAAACCACGGTGGCTCAATCCATACTTCGCCTTATTGAGTATCCTGGGAAGGTGGTTTCAGGTAAAGCAATAATCAATGGAGTAGACCTGTTGCAGGCATCCACTTCACTACTTGAGGAATTAAGATGGAAGACGATTTCAGTTATTCCGCAAAGTGCCATGAACGCCCTAAATCCAGTGTACACAGTAGGGGAACAAATTGCCGAAGCAATTATTCTCCATGAACGGACATCGAAAAAGAAGGCAATTCATCGAGCATGTGATTTGTTGGAAATGGTAGGGATTGACCGTAATCGTTGGAAGAGTTATCCCCATGAATTCAGCGGCGGTATGAAGCAGAGGGTGGCCATTGCCATGGCGTTATCCTGTAATCCGCAATTGGTGATATCTGATGAATCCACAACAGGACTTGATGTATTAACCCAGGCCCAGGTGCTTGGTCTCATTAAGAAGCTGCAAAGGGAATTAAATCTCTCTATCATTTTAATTTCCCATGATCTACCAATGGTAACCTCTGTCTGTGACCGGATTGCCATCATGTATGCAGGTAAGATTGTGGAATGGGCGGATACAAAGGATATTGTTCATCGTGCAAAACATCCATACTCTCAGGGACTTTTAGGTGCCACCCCTGATTTAAAGGATCCAGATAAGGAATGTATCTCCATTCCTGGATCTGTTCCAAACCTGGTTAATCCTCCAACCGGTTGCCGTTTTCACAACCGTTGCCCCCAGGCCATGGAGCGCTGTAAAGTGGAGGAACCTCCTTTAAAGAATTTAGGTAACCATCACTATTCTGCATGTTTTCTGGAGGAGGTTAGCCAATGAGTTTGATTACTGTGAAGAAGTTAACCAAGACCTTTATTAGAAAAGAAGGAAATATCCTGCAGGGCAGAAAAAAGATACCTGTATACGCGGTAAACGAATTAAATTTAACGGTTAAAAAAGGTGAGATCCTTGGAATTATTGGTGAGAGTGGTTGTGGTAAAACAACAACGGCTAGACTGATCATGCGATTAGAGAAAGAAACCGCAGGGGAAATCCACTTTAATGGAGTAGATCTTTGTAAGCTTACCGATAAGGAAGCTCATGTTTACAGAAAGCAGATGCAAATGATCTTTCAAGATCCGTATGATTCCTTAAATCCAGGAATGAGGATCTTGGATATACTGATGGAACCGCTTAATGCCCACGAAAAGGAGCTTTCATTCGAAGCGAAAAAGAAACGAGTGGCGGCAGCCATCGAAAGTATTGATTTAAAACCTGCCGAAGATTTTATGTATCGATATCCCCATCAATTAAGCGGTGGACAGCGTCAAAGGATTGCTATTGCCAGGGCCCTTATATTAAATCCATCCTTTGTGGTAGCTGATGAACCGACCTCCATGCTGGATGTATCGGTTCGAGCAGGAATTCTAAATCTCCTGCTTGATCTTAAAAAGAATATGGGACTTACCATGATGTTTATTACTCATGATCTTTCAACGGCCAGCTATATGTGTGATCGAATTGCTGTAATGTACAAAGGAAAAATTGTAGAAATAGGACCAACCAAAAAGATCATTAGAAATCCGTCTCATCCCTATACAAAAGCTCTTGTAGCTGTTGTCGCAGATCTCAATCAGTTTTTAGAGAAAAAAGAAGAGTTGATATTGGATGGAGAAGTGGACGCAAGTGTTTATTCTAAAGGCTGTCCTTTTGCTGCAAGGTGTCCCCATCAGCATGATGAATGTTTAAAACAGCCGCCTCAGCTGGAAGAGACTGAAGATCAACATTACGTCTCCTGTCATATGGGCAAAGGAGTTAAGCTGGAAGCTGAGGCAATATCACAATAGTTGGGTAAATGTGAGGCATTTATGTATAAATGCCTCCACATTTTCATTTACAATATCCCCCTGGGGGGGATATAATCCTTTCCAGGAGGTGACTTTATGGGGTCAAACCATCAGCATCGGAAGAGCATCGTTAATCGATTAGCCAGAATTGAGGGTCATGTGCGTTCCATTAAAGAAATGGCCAAGGCTGACCGGGATTGTTCAGATTTACTGTTGCAGATAGCTGCTGTTAGAAAAGCGCTGGATAATGTTGGGAAGCTCATATTGCAGGATCATCTGGAAGGATGTGTGGTTGAGGCGATCGAGCACGGGAATCAAGAAGAGGTAATTCATGATTTGCAAAAAGCGTTAAATAATTTTATTCGTTAACTTTACAAAGAAAATTTCAATGGGACAGGAGTCAGGTGTTATTATGAATATTGCAGCATCTGCAACAAACACTAAAGAAAAGTTAGTGGTTATTTTGACATTGGCCTATCCAGCAATGATAGAAAATATTTTACAAACCATGGTTGGTTTTATCGATACTCTTTTTATTGCCAAACTGGGTTTGGTAGAAGTGGCAGCGGTAGGGGCGACAAATGCCATCCTGCAAATCTATTTTGCCGTATTTATGGCTCTTGGAGTCGGGGCAACGGCTATGATTGCAAGAAAGGTCGGGGCGAAGGATTTTTCTGGTGCCCAGAAAATAGCGAAGCAATCTGTTCTTCTATCAGGGTTAGTTGGTATTTTATTTGGTTTATTAACCCTTATGTTTGCAGATGATTTTCTCCGAATTATGGGAGCAAATGAACATGTTACTGCTAAGGGCGTCGTCTATTTTCGTATTGTTGCTGTTCCTTCCATTTTTATTTCACTCATGTTTGTCCTCGGCAGTATTTTAAGGGGAGCAGGAGATACAAAAACCCCTATGAAAGTAAGTACATGGACTAATTTATTAAATATTGTGCTGGATTACGTTTTGATTTTTGGATTTTTATTCATTCCCGCGATGGGGTTGGCGGGTGCAGCCTTAGCTACCGTTCTTTCTAGGGTTGCAGGTACCTTACTCCTATTTTTCTATCTTCATAAAAGTAAATGGGGATTGGGGAAAGGGCTATGGAAAAACTGGTTTCTTGAGAAGGATGTAATTAGAAGTCTGGTAAAAATCGCAACTCCTGCAGGAATTGAACGATTAATCATGCGAGTTGGCCAAATCCTTTATTTTGGTATGATTATCTCGATGGGAACCTTTACTTATGCAGCTCACCAAATTGCCGGCAATATCGAAATATTTTCTTATATGCCAGGGTATGGCTTAGCTGTAGCGGCAACAACATTGGTAGGGCAGAGTTTAGGCGCCGGACAGAAAGAAGAGGCATATCAGTATGGGATGTTAACCATGTATATATCGATTATCATAATGAGTGTAATAGGGGTTTTATTATTTATTTTGTCGCCATGGGCTGCATCCATATTTACCGATAATTCCACTGTGGTCTCCCAGGTTGTAACGGCCTTACGCATCGATGCCTTTGCTCAGCCATTTTTGGCCATTGGATTGGTTTTAACCGGAGCTTTACAGGGGGCAGGAGATACGAAATATCCCATGTACAGCACAGCCATTGGTATATGGGGTGTACGGGTAATAGGCGTTTATTTCCTAGGGATCGCACTAAATCTTGGATTAGCCGGGGCTTGGTTGGCAATAGCTATTGATATTTTTGTCCGTGCTATATTTTTGCTTCACCGTTACCGAAAAAAGAAATGGATGGAATTATTAAGCTGAATGAGAAGTATGAAGAAGAGCTGATCAGTAAAACCATGAGTTAACGTCCTGCCCTGGCGGTAGCGGTTCTCCTTTCCAGGGGCAATTCGATGGAAACAGCCCTTAAATACTCGTATAAACATTCCATTTCCCGAAGGCGGTTACCGGAAACTCGTTGTCCAATTTGGAAAGTTGGTGAATGCTCCCACCGCCTACGCTAACGCTTAGAGGCGGGGCTTCTTGTTTCAATGACCGTTGCTTGTGAGGTATGCACAAAGTCTTACATGATCTCAACAAGCGTTCGATACCTTTCGGCATCCCGTTCAGGGCAAACCCTCCCTTCATTACTTGATGAAAGAATGATTTTACGCTATGACTATCTATCCTCATGGCAACCCTGTATCATTCAGTTATCAAGGAACATATGTTCATTATAGCAAGTTTCGCCTTTCTTTTCCAGAGAAAAGAAAGGTTTGCCCTCTCGTCTTATGAAGGGATTCTTGGATAAATCGCCATTCATCCCCCACCTTAGAGCAAGGGGACTTCTGGCGAAAATAGTTAAAATCTAGCCGTATCAGAAAATAACAGTTAAAATGTAAATAGGAGGTGCCAACAATGGAAAAAGAGAAAACTGTATGCAACATTGATCATTCAAAAGAAGATGTCATAAAAAAATTGGAAGGCAATCAGATTCTCTCATCGGAAACCAAGAGGGAATTGATCCAGCTGGTTGAAACACATCCGTTATCACAGGAACAGCTAAACGAGGCTTTTCACATGGCAAAAAAGATGAATAAATATGTTGAACTTTTTAAGGAGCTATTTGCATAAACCTGTTTCATAAAACAGGTTACGTCTAATAATCTTTAAAATCCCTTTTTTAACAGGGATTTTTTCTTTTGGTTGTACATGCACTTATTTCCCAAATATATGAATGGATGGAACTAATGATTTTACTAAGGACAGCCTTCGAGTTTGTGCTTAAATTTTCATAATGAAATTTCTGTAAAACACATATAAAATATGGGTAGCGAAAAAAGGTAAAGAGAAGTGTTTACAGAAAAAGAGAAAGAGAGAGGACATAAAATGAACGCCTTTAAAAAACTGGGGTGGTTTTTCAGAGAGCAATGGAAGAAATATACCCTTGGAATTATCCTCTTGGTAGTCATTGATCTGATGGTTTTGATTCCTCCAAAATTAATTGGTGAGGTTATTGATTTTATCCGATCCGGCACCTTGACCTCAGAATCCCTGAATCAGACCGTTCTTCTTATTATGTTCATCGCCGTAATGCTATACGTTTTACGTTATTACTGGCGATATTTTTTATTTGGCGGATCTCTTCTGCTGGAGAAGACATTAAGATCCAAATTGTTTCATTATTTGACGAAAATGACTCCATCTTTTTATCATCGAAGTAGAACTGGGGACTTAATGGCATTAGCGACGAATGATATTAATGCCATAGAAATGACCGCAGGGCTAGGTGTCTTAACTTTGGTTGACTCCATTGTGATGACTTTAATTACCTTCGTCACTATGGTTACCGTAATCAGTTGGAAGCTCACTCTTGCTGCCTTAATCCCGATGCCGTTTTTGGCCTGGGCAACCAGTTTTTATGGACGATTGCTTCATAAGCGATTCTTTGATGCTCAAGAGGCTTTTGGGAGAATGAATGACCATGTTCAGGAATCGATTTCCGGAGTTCGGGTGATCCGTTCCTTTGTTCAGGAGAAAGCGGATATTCATGCTTTTGAGAAAGTTTCATCCGACGTTCTAGACAAAAATATCCGTGTTTCCAGGATTGATGCCCTTTTTGAACCAACCATATCAACGATTATCAGCAGCAGCTTTTTAATTGCCTTGGCATACGGTGCCTTCCTAGTATTTAACAGCGAAATCTCTTTGGGAGAACTGGTTTCATTTAATTTATACCTTGGGCTTCTAATATGGCCGATGTTTGCTTTTGGATGGCTGTTTAACATTGTCCAAAGAGGGAACGCTTCCCTTGATCGATTGGAGAACCTATTTCAGCAGAAACCGGATGTGGAAGAAAAAGAAAATTCGATCTCAATAGCGGTTCCTGAATCTATTGAAATGAGAGATTTCACCTTTTTTTATCCGGGCTCTCAAAGTCCCGCGATCAAGCATATTTCCTTTCAGCTTGAGAGGGGTCAAACATTGGGGGTAGTCGGTAAAACCGGAAGCGGAAAATCGACTCTCCTTAAACAGTTGTTATACCTTTTTCCTATAGAAGAGAATAAGATTTTTATCAACAATGTACCTTTAGAAAAAATTTCTCTCTCTGCACTGAGGGGCTGGGTGGGATATGTTCCCCAGGAGCATCTGCTTTTTTCAAAAACAATTCAGGAGAATATCACCTTCGGAAAACCCGACGCTACCTTTGAGGAATTAGTTCATATACTGAATGTGGCTTCACTCATAAAGGATATTGAGCAGTTTCCGGAAGGTCTGGATACCTTAATTGGGGAAAAGGGAGTAATGCTTTCCGGAGGACAAAAGCAAAGAATTGCCATCGCAAGGGCATTGTTGACCAATCCTGAGATTCTTATCCTGGATGATTCATTATCTGCCGTAGATGCAAAAACGGAAGAGAGAATTCTGGAAAACATCCGCAAGGAAAGAAGAGGAAAAACAACCATTATAGCAGCTCATCGATTATCGGCGATTCACCATGCCGATTTAATCCTAGTGCTGGATCAAGGGGAAATGATTGAAAAAGGAACCCATGATTCATTGATGGCCACCCAAGGGTGGTACAGTGAACAATTCCGCAGGCAGCAATTGGAAGAGTCTTTGAATATGACAGACCATGAACATGATGATAAGGGGGCTGAAAGATGAAATCCTCCACAATTTCTCGATTAGTCGGATATGCCGGGCCCTTTCGAAAAAAGATATTCTTTGCTCTTCTGATTCTCCTGTTTGCAGCCGGAGCAGAATTAACAGGACCGTTTATTGCCAAGATCGCCATTGATGAGCATATTTTGGGAATAGAGAAGCCATGGATCATATATCCCAATGGAGAAAGTCCTGCTGAAGCAAAGAAAGTCGATTTTCAAGGGAAGGAGTGGGTAAGGGAAGACTGGATAACGGAAGCCGAATCTGTAAATTTCCCCCGTGCCCAAATTCTTCAGGTGGGCATGAACTATTACGTGATTCCCACAGTCATTTCCTTTGATGGAGAGCGCAAAGTCATCTCTTCAGATCAGGGTACCTGGCTGGAGATTACGTTGGGAAAAAATCGGGAGAAATATCCGGCAGTCCTTCTTTCCAATGAGGAGGTAAAGCTTTTTTATGAATTGGAGATTTCTCCGTTGCTTACCCTGGTTTTTTTGTATGTGGGTTTGATCCTGGTTTCCGCCGGGCTTAATTACATCCAGTTATTTACTTTGCAGTCAACCGCCCATCGAATTATACAGCGCTTAAGAATAGAATTATTCTCCCATTTGCAGAGACTCTCCGTTTCCTTTTTTGACAAAACTCCAACAGGACAGATTATCACCAGAGTAACCAATGACACGGAAGCGATTCGGGAAATGTTTGTTAGCGTGATGGCAAACTTCGTCCAAAATGGAATCTATTTGATCGGGATATTCATAGCCCTGTTTATCCTTCAACCCCGGCTGGCCCTTTTAACCTTGGCAATTATGCCAATTCTGGCTGTTATCATTCTCGTATTCAAAAAGTATTCATCTCGAAATTTTTCTTTAATCCGTGCCAAATTAAGTGAAATGAATGCGACCATTAACGAATCCATTCAGGGGATGACTATTATTCAGGCCTTTCGCAAAGAGAAGGAGATGGAAAAAGAGTTTAACAAACTAAATGAGGAATATTTTCAGGGACGAATGAGGGAAATCAAGCTGGATGGATTGCTGCTCCGACCCGTCGTAGATTTGATCAATAAATTGGTTCTTGCCCTGATCATCTGGTACTTTGGCAGCCAATCTTTGAGGGATGTCATCTCATTAGGCGTATTGTATGCTTATGTGGATTATTTGGGACGTTTCTTTGAGCCGGTAAACATGATCATGGAGCGCCTGTCCAATCTGCAACAGGCACTGGTTTCTTCCGAAAGGGTGTTCAAAATCCTGGATGAACCTCCCTGTGAGACGGATGATGAGACCAAGATCCCGAGACCCAAGGGACATGTAACATTTGAACATGTATGGTTTGCTTATAAAAATGATGATTATGTGCTAAAGGATATTTCATTTGAAGCCAAACCCGGCCAAACGGTGGCCCTTGTTGGCCATACGGGTTCCGGAAAGAGCTCCATTATGAATCTGCTGCTTCGTTTTTATGAGGCCAACAAAGGAAGGATTTGCATTGACGGAGGGGACATTAAGTCCCTGCCGGTTCATGGTTTAAGACACCATATGGCTTTGGTTTTGCAGGACCCGTTCTTGTTTACCGGTGATATTCAATTTAATGTCCGTCTATATGATGATTCGATTGCTCTGGAGCAGGTAAAGGATGCATTAAAAGCTGTAGGTGCCGATCAGTTTATCGAGCGTCTGCCTGACAAGTATGAAGAATCGGTAAAAGAAAGGGGAAGCACGCTGTCTGCCGGTCAGAGACAGTTGATTACCTTTGCCAGAGCGTTGGTTTATAATCCAGCCATCCTCATTTTGGATGAAGCTACGGCCAGCATCGATAGTGAAACAGAGGCCCTGATTCAGAGTGGATTACAGGTTCTCTCAAAAGGGAGAACCACTTTTATCATCGCCCATCGCTTGTCGACTATACAGCATGCCGATCAGATTCTCGTTCTTCATCGCGGCCAGATTGTGGAGCGGGGAACCCATGAGGAGCTTATGGAGCAGAAAGGACGGTACTATAAGATGTATCAACTGCAGAAGGGGGAGTTAAACAGAGTCCTTAATTAACAATTCTTTTTGATCTAACACTAATTAACATATCAATGTTGCAAAAGAAATCATTAGATTGAGTGTTTGATAAACATCCACAGGCATCACCTCCCTTCCGGGAGATTAACTGACTGCCCTTATAAGCCTATTCTATTGATAAATAGATATAGATTAAAAGTAATTGCACAGCATGGCGTTGGGATGGATAAATGTATAAATAGAAATTTATTAATTTCTTGTCTCCTTCATGATCATGCACTATAATAAAAATGATTGAAAATTAAATATCATTGGTGCAAACAGGTCTTCATTTTTTCAGATGAAGTGAAAAGGGAAGAACGGTGTAAATCCGTCGCGGACCCGCCACTGTAATTGAGGAGCTGTTCCATAGAAATCCACTGTCTGATCGATGGGAAGGGATGGAACAGTGATGATCCAAGAGCCAGGAGACCTGCCTGTTTGTGGAAGTAAGCACCCTTCGGGATAAAAGGGAGTAACTGTTAGGTATATGTTTTTTACACCTATGGTGTCCATTCCCGGACTCTGTAGGTGTTTTTGCTTTAAATCATATTTAGGGGGGAGAGAAGGAAATGATGACGGAAAAAATTGATCAAATCATTACAAATATCAAGCCGTTGGATCAGGAAGCAATGGAAGCAGCATTCAATCACATTAATCAATTAACCAAACCACAGGGGAGTCTAGGGCAGTTGGAGAATATAGCCATTCAATTGGCTGGTATCACCGGATTAAGAAAATGTATCTTTGAAAAAAAATCCGTTGTGGTCATGGCAGGTGATCATGGAGTAGTGGAAGAGGGAGTTTCTGCTTTTCCCAAGGAAGTAACTGTACAAATGGTGTTCAATTTTCTTCATGGCGGAGCAGCGATTAATGTCATGGCCAGAGAAGCTGGAGCTAAGGTTACCTGTGTTGATGTTGGAGTGGATGCGGATTTATCGAAATTGGACGGATTAATCAATAAAAAAGTAATGAATGGTACAGCAAATATGGTAAAGGGACCAGCCATGACAAGGGACCAGGCTTTAAGGACGATAGAGGTTGGCATTGAGATGGCAGAGTGGGAATTGACCCAAGGGACTGCATTAATTGCTACAGGTGAAATGGGAATCGGAAACACCACCGCATCATCCGCTATGCTGGCTGCTCTCTCTAACAAATCAGTGGAAGAAGTGGTGGGTAGAGGAACGGGGATTGATGATGCCAGATACATAAATAAAGTAAATGTGATAAAAAAAGCCCTTCAAATCAATTGCCCGAATGCTGAAGATCCGATAGATGTTTTACATAAGGTAGGAGGATTGGAAATTGGGGCAATGGCTGGACTTATCCTTGGATGTGCAGCCAATCGCATTCCTGTTGTCATTGACGGGTTTATCTCTACTGTAGCCGCCCTTACTGCTGTTCGCATAAGCCCTGCTGCGAAGGCATATCTGATTCCATCGCATAAATCAGTTGAACCGGGACATCAAATTGCTCTACAACTACTTGATTTAAACCCCTCACTTCATATGAATATGAGGCTGGGAGAAGGAACGGGAGCATGTTTAATGTTTTCGGTCATTGATACGGTTCAAAGGATTATGAATGAAATGGCCACATTTGAACAGGCAGGGGTATCAACAGGAGTGGTTGAATCCCATGACTGAAACATATACAAAAATTTTGATTACCGGAGGAGTGAGATGTGGAAAGAGCCATTTTGCAGAGAAATTGTCCGGCCAATTGGGGAAAAATGTGCTATATCTGGCAACCTCTCAGCCTTTGGACGACGAGATGCGAAGGAGAATAGATGAGCATAAAAAGAGGCGTCCTTTCCATTGGCATACCCTTGAAGAGCCGATTGAAACCAGTAAAACAGTGAAAGAATCAGCTCAGGGTTATGATGTCATATTGGTAGACTGTCTAACCATGATGTTGAGCAACTGGCTCCTTGCCAATGAAATGATGGAGGAGAGAATGAATCATTTTGTCGATGCCATTCAACATGCTTCCTGTCATGTCATC
Organism: Microaerobacter geothermalis; assembly: GCF_021608135.1. Lineage (NCBI taxonomy): Bacteria > Bacillati > Bacillota > Bacilli > Caryophanales > Bacillaceae > Microaerobacter > Microaerobacter geothermalis. The sequence goes on along the minus strand of NZ_JAKIHL010000053.1, from coordinate 535 downwards.
ATGGTCACCAATGAGGTGGGTTGGGGTTTGGTTCCGGAACATCCTCTGGGTCGGCAATTTCGGGATTTAGCAGGATTATTTAATCAAAAAGTTGCCGCCATTTCAGATGAAGTGTACCTGATGGTGGCGGGGATTCCTGTAGAAGTAAAACAAGGTCATTCGTTTACATCACATTATTAACTCTTATAGTAGTGGAACAAAAATTTACACGTCCGCAACTTGAGTTCGGCGAAGAAGTGATTAAAGTTCGCTTCGAGACTAAAGAACGGAGCCCTCAAAAACATCTGGGTAATTCAAAGATGGAGTCAGTTTGAGGTCTAATTCCCGTTCTTCAGTCCCTCCGCTAAGTACGAATTCAAAGGCTGTCCTTAGTAAATTCTTTGATATGAAAATAATTCCCTCCCGGGTCATACTGATCTAAAAATGTCAAGTGCTTGGTATCAATTTCCAGATAAAAATGGGTATAGGGATGCCCGGGATAATCGTTGTAAATGTTTCCAGTAGTTATGATGCAGTATTCTTCTGAACTTCGTAT
>NZ_JAKIHL010000052.1 GCF_021608135.1 Microaerobacter geothermalis | reverse complement strand
TCTCGATATGGCAGAGTATTTGGAATGGCGAGAAACTCAGGCAACGAAAGCGGTGTCTAAAGTGACTCGCATTGGCTAATTTATTTCTCTAACCGAGGGGAATTTACACACAAATATGGACTTGATCCAGTTTTTCTGAATTTTTATTATATAATCACTATGTAAATGGTATTAATAATGACACTTACCTCTGGTGAAAAATGCACTCCACCTGAGGTAAGTTTTCTTATCTGCTTTTTAGCAGGATTTGAATGGCATCTTCCACCACTTCTTCAGTGGGTTCCCCTTTACTGATCTGTTCACTGATACAATGATTCAAATTGTCAGCAACCACTTGTAAAATAGCTTTATCCATGGCTGAACGAATCGCTGTCATCTGGGTTACCACATCCCTGCAGGTCTTTTTTTCCTCCATCATTTTAATAACTCCTCTTACCTGGCCTTCAATTCTCCTCAACCGGTTTATAACCTTTGCATCATAAGACGAATCCTGCATCTTTTTTCCCTCCTAATACCCTCTCTGGTATCATACTTATTCTTATTATATCCTACCTGAATACTCGTGAAAAGTGGTGCTTTCCCATCGAGCAAAGGAACCTAATTTTTGGGTACTTGTTCCCGTTTCTTCATGAGGCAAATTCCCATATGTATATATCATGTATGATTTGAAAGGAGGGATTTCATGAACCAATATGAAATGTACATGGTGAAATACTACTACCACAAAGAAAAGTATTATCATTACAAAAAGCTGTATCACTGCAAAAAATACCATAAATACATGGTCAAGTATATGGAGCATAAAGAAAAATGTGAGTATTATTACAAAAAGGTGATAATGAAGGGCCCTCATCACCATCATCAAGAAATGATGCCCTATGAACAAAAGGATTTTGAGATGAAAGAATACTCCGAGCATTTGGGGGATAAGGAAAAACAATGAAAAAGGTGCTCTAAAACGGGCACCTTTTGAACAAACATCAAACGGTCGATTTCATTCTCTTTTTAGTAACGTAGTCGGTCTCATAATACTGAAGTTCAACCCGGAGATGCTCAAATATTTTTGAAAGGGAGAGGGTTAATTGCTTCAGCTCTGGTACAACCTCTTTTCTGAAAATAATGGAGTCCCTGCCAGTATAAGAATACCTTCCGTCCTCTTCGTACACTTCCCCCTTTGGATAGAAAAAACCGTCCACACAAGTATGATACACTTGATGCAAGGATTCTTCAGCAAAATCTTTGTTAAAAACTGCCCGTCTCAAGCATACGCCCAATTTTTCGTAAGCGTTTTCGCAGTTTACAAGCAAATGCCTTAAGTCTGTTAAATACAAGCGGTAATAAGGTTCATACTCCTCTCGATCCCCTGAACGGGAAACCAATTGTGGCAATGTGTGATGATTCAAAAAATACTCCAATTCCTTGCAAACCTTTTTTAATTGACGATGGGCCTCTTCGCATAGTTCCTTCAACTGTGTATTTGGCATAGGTACCCCCTACCATATAAAAGTTTAATATGATCTCTGTAACAAAATTGTAACAAATCTATTCCTGTTATTCAACAGATGAATCTTTAACCCTTCTATTATCTTTCATCTAAAAAAACTTACTTCAAGTGGAGTGCATTTCCACCTGCACCTTTACAAAATCATGAAAACTAATTATAATTACTTTTAAATTACAATAATATTATTTAATCTTGAACATATGATTTATCACCATGAGGTTTAATCTTTTTCTCTTCGGGGTATAGTACTCACGAGAAAATGAACTATACCAGGAAAGGATGACATCGATGAAGATAATTCACAGTATGGAAGCATTTGATGAAGCAATGAAAGATAAGAAACCAGTTGTTCTTAAATTTACTGCAGATTGGTGACCTGGATGCAGACAACTGGCTCCAGTTGTCGAGGCGGTATCCCAGGAGTTATCCGATCAAGTCCAGTTTTACGATGTTGATGTGGATAAGTTGCCAGATTTGGCATCCAAGTTTGGGGTGATGAGCATCCCAACGATGGTATTGTTCCACAACGGCATTGAACAGGATCGCGTAACAGGTGCCATACCCGAGGCTGCTGTAAAACAGTTTGCCTTAAGATAATCCTTTGAAACCCTCCACTCCCCCGCTGCCCACGTCATAGACGTGGGCAGCGTACTTTTTAGGGGTAAGATGTGGGAAGTGGAAATGGAATAAATCGGCGAATTGTCGATTTTAATTTAAAAATAAAAATGGGAGTCAACGCTCCCATTTAGATATATTCATATTTATCCTTATATATTCTTATATCCCGTGAGAAGAAATGGCCTACTCGACCTAACAATCATTGTTAAAGAATAAGAAGATCAGAATAATGATAAGAATTAACGCCCAGATGTTATCATCATCAAAAAAGCTCATCTTTCATCCCCCCTTACCATCTTCCCTATCAGCCTATGAGACATTTTCCGCTCGTGTATAGATACCCGCCTATTTTATTAAAAAATAGGTGAATGCCCTAAAACCTCGCAGCAAATTGGGCAGACTGCTAGATGCCCTTTGTCACTATAATTCATAGGATAATGTAGTAGAACATGGGTATAGAGATTAAAAGGAGGGAGACGGAATGATCAACTGCCGTGACAATTTCATTATTGTCCTCGTCCTTTATGTTCTTCTAGTAATAGTTGGAGTATCTGCAGATTAATCGGGTGAAATGAGGTGATCAACATTAAACGGAGGCCTGGAAAAGGGAATGGAAACGGCTTGTCTGGGATTAAATTTCAATTAAAGCAGATCAATGAAAAAATGAACCATACAATAACGGCATTGGAAAAGCTAGACAATCGTTTGGAAAACCTTGAAAACACATCAAAAGAAATTCCTTTGCTAAAAGATATGTTAGTTAAAAGACCAAATCGAAGAAGAGGTTTTGCATTGCGGAGATCAAGAAACCGGGGAAAACAAAATTTTTTAGACCAAATAAATCCAGATAACCTATTGTCTGTGTTGCAGTTGTTAAATAATCCAGCCATTAAATCCCTGCTAAAAAATCTGAAGTAAGATGTACTCGTGATGATGTAGTCCAATTTTAAATCTGAAACAGGGTCATAGGAAGGAGGGAAACCGAAGATTAAAGTACTTCACAGACAGTGTCTTGTTACCCTGACAAGACACTATTTTTCGTGACAAATTTTAGTGAATTCTCTAGTTCATACTATATACCACAGCCACTTTTATTTGACATTGATAATTGCAGGATTTAATCTATACATATATGCGAGTGATTACTCACTATATTTTTTAGGGGGCGTGAACATGATTAGAAAATGTTATTTTCCATTGATCATTTTCATTCTAGCCATTCTTTTAACCGGTTGCGGCTCTGATGACTCCTATGTCTTTTCAGGAACCATAGAAGGAAAGGAAATTCCCATAGTATCCCAAGTATCCGGTCAAATCTTATCATTAAAAGAAGAAGGGGAAAAGATTACCCCGGATGATGAATTGGCTAAAATTGATGATGAAATTCTACGGTGGCAGGTAAAGGAAGCCGAGGCCGGGAAAAATGCGGCCATAGCAAAATGGGAGGAAGCCAAGGCAGGAACAAGAAACCAACAACTACAACAGGCTATTGCCCAAATTGATCAACTGGAGGCCTCCCAAGCCCAGGTAAAAGCCAGGCTGAAACAGGCAGAAGCCTCCTTGTCCCAGATGGATGCTCAACTTGAACAGTTGAAAACCCAATGGGACGGTGCAAAAGACACTCTGGCCTATCAGGAGAAGCAATTTAAAAATTTGGAAGCCCTTTATGATGTGGGTGCTGTTTCGGAAAGAGATTTGGAAAATCAAAAAGAGTTGTTGAATCAAGCCAATACTCGGAGCAACCAATTAGAAGCGCAATACAAAGCAACCCTTGCCCAATATGAGGGAGTAAAAAATGAATATAATGCTTCACTGGCTCAGTTAGACATCGTGGAAGCCCAAAAAAAATCGGCCAAAGCCCAGCTTTCTCTATTAGAGGAAGGAGCCACCTCATATACCTTGCAATATTTACTCGCACTAAAAGAACAGGCTGAAGCAAGGTTGGAACAAACAAAAGCGCTGCTTAACAAAACCTCAGTCCACTCCCCCATTTCCGGAATCATTCTTAGAAGACACGTAGAGTTGGGGGAACAAGTAAAGCCTGGAACCACGCTATTTACCGTGATGGACCCTAAAAAACTGGAAATTACCATGTATGTTCCAGAAGCAGATTTAAATCTGGTCCAACTTGGGAGGAAGGTAGACGTCAAAGCAGATGCGTATCCTAATGAAACCTTTATCGGAGAGGTTGTCCGCATCAATGAGAAAGCCGAATTTACTCCGAAAAATGTCCAAACCTCCAAAGAGAGAACAAAAATGGTGTTTGGAGTAAAAGTTACCCTGATTGAAGGCTGGGATAAACTTAAGCCCGGGATGCCCGTTGATATATGGCTTACTCCTGATGAGAAAGGAGAGTCAAAATAGATGGAAATGGCCATTTCCTGCCATGAACTCACAAAGGTGTTCGGCAAGTATACAGCAGTGGATAAAGTTTCCCTCTCCATTCCAAAGGGTAAAATTTTCGGATTTCTTGGTCCCAATGGTTCAGGAAAATCAACAACCATTCGTATGTTGTGCGGAGTTCTTACACCAACATCTGGAACCGGCCAAGTTTTAGGGTTTGACATTTTGAAGGAAGCGGAAATCATTAAACAGCACATCGGGTACATGTCCCAAAAATTCAGCTTATATGAAGATCTCACAGTAAATGAAAACCTGGATTTTTATGCCGGGATTTACGGTCTTCCTCCAAAGGAGGCCAAAGAAAGGAAAAAAGAACTGATTCAACTGGCAGATTTATCAGGAAGGGAACATCAGCTGGCAGGAACTTTATCCGGTGGATGGAAGCAACGTTTAGCTCTCTCCTGTGCTCTGCTCCATCAGCCAAAAGTCCTTATACTGGATGAACCGACGGCAGGTGTAGATCCAGTTTCACGCCGGATCTTTTGGGACATTATCCACCAAATGACCAAAGAGGGAATTACCGTTTTGGTTAGTACCCATTACATGGATGAAGCGGAAACTTGCGACTACATCGGATTTATATTTTTTGGACGATTACTGGCTAAAGGAACGCCTCAGGAATTAATGAAGCAGTTAGGGAAAAAAAATTTGGATGATGTCTTTATTCATTATGTCCAAGAAGAGGAGAAAGGGGGGCAAGGCTGATGTCGATTAACCAAAGATTTTCGATTCATCGTTTTGCCTCCATCATGAAAAAGGAGTTTCTACAGCTAAAAAGGGACCGCGCCAGCTTCGGAATTGCCGTCATGATGCCCCTGGTCCTTCTCCTTCTGTTCGGATATGCCATTAATACCGATGTGGACCATATGCCGACAGCAATATGGGATCAGAGCAAATCAAAGGAATCAAGGGAATTGATTGCTAGTTTCGAACTGACCCAATACTTTGATATGACTAATGAAGTGCAGAATTACAAACAGCTTCAATCCTTGATGGATACAGGAAATATTAAAATGGGTTTGGTTATTCCTCCCGACTATGCCTATCAATTGGAAAAGAATGAGGAAGCAAAAATCCAAATTCTCATAGATGGATCCGATCCGACCGCTGCAAGAACGGCCCTTTCTTCCGCCCAGTTAATTACGCAAAACAAAGCCTTGGCCATTCAGGAAGAGATGTTGAAAAAGCAAGGCTTTAATCAACGAATCATTCCCATTAAAGCCGAAACCCGAGTCCTGTATAATCCCGATATGGATAGTACTGTATTTAATATTCCCGGTTTGATTGGGTTAATTTTGCAAAATGTAACGGCCTTGCTTACCGCATTTGCCCTGGTCAGGGAAAGGGAACGGGGAACCATGGAGCAGTTGGTGGTTACGCCAGTCAGACCCATTGAGTTGATTTTGGGTAAATTGGTCCCCTATGTGATCATTGGATTATTCTCATTCTCTCTTGTTCTGTTTACCGGAATTTACTGGTTCCAAGTGCCTGTGAAGGGAAACATACTCCTTCTGTTTGTATTGGGTCTTCTTTTTCTAATTACCACGCTTTCTATCGGGATATTGATTTCCACCATTGCAAAGACCCAACTACAGGCCATGCAGATGGCATTTATTATCATGTTGCCAAGCGTTCTTCTTTCCGGGTTTATTTTCCCGAGGGAAACCATGCCATTATTTGTACAGGGGCTAGGAGGATTGATTCCACTCACCTATTTTTTGGAGATTTTAAGAGGTATATTTCTGAAAGGGGTCTCCATCTCCTATTTGTGGCAGGAAACACTCATTTTAACCCTGATTACCTTGATCATTTGCAGCATTGCCGTGCTCCGATTCCGTAAAAAATTGGAATAGCCGATCCCATTGGAGGTGAACCTATGGAACAAAAATTTGAAGATACCTTGTCTAAATGGCTGGAAGAAATAAAAGAAGAGGGTGACATGACTGAGAAGCAACGAAAAATCCTTGAAGCCTCCATTAAATTATTCTCAGAAAAGGGATTTCATGCCAGCTCCACCAGCGAAATTGCCAAAGAAGCCGGAGTAGCGGAGGGAACCATTTTCCGTCATTTCAAAACCAAAAAAGATATTCTTGTTACGCTGCTTGCTCCCCTGTTCATGAAATTACTTTCACCTTATATCCTGAAAGATGTGAAGAGAATTATGGAAGATGAAAGCTTGTCTGCTGAAGAGGTGTTAAAAAAGGTCTTCAAGAATCGATTGGATTTATTGGAGAAAAACAAGGATCGAATAAAAATTATTTTTCAAGAGGCCACGTTTCATCCCGAAATTAAGGAAGCCATCGTTGAACACATTGCCAGGCAAGCAAGAGCCATCGCTGAAGTGTTTGTAACTAAAAAAATCAAAGAGGGTGAATTTCGTGATCTTCCAACCTTCACGGTTGTCCGGACTGCCTTTTCCATGATGCTAGGGTATGTTTTTTTCAAGTATGCCTTATTCCCGGATGAGACCATGTCCCTTGATGAAGATGTGGAGATTGACACGATGATCGATATCTTCCTAAACGGAGTAAGAAAAAAAACCGACTTTGCAGCCGGTCATCCATTGGATTGTTGAGGGGAATTTAATTGAACATTGTATCTTATGACGATGTGATTATATTGGTGACTCATAGGGAAAAATATAGATGAAATTTCCAGGGTAAGGTTGGCAAAAAATTAACATTGAGCCCTCAACAATCCTGTGTTATACTTCAGTATGTTGTTAATTACATACAGGAAAGTAACTCAGGCAATCGCCGGTGAATGATAATTCACGGGAGGAAAGTCCGAGCTCCATAGAGCAGGGTGCTGGGTAACACCCAGTCAGCGCGAGCTGAAGGATAGTGCCACAGAAACAAAACCGCCGATGGAAGAAAGTTCTCTTTCTTCACAGGCAAGGATGGAAGCGTGAGGTAAGAGCTCACGAGGTCGATTGGTGACTTTCGACCTGGTAAACCCCACCTGGAGCAAGACCTGATAAGAATCATCCTTTATGTTGGTCATAAAGGAAGCTGTTGCTCGCAGTGATTCGGGTTGGTCGCTTGAGCTATTCAGTAATGAATAGCCTAGATAGATGATTGCCCCTCCAATGGTGGGAGCATATTTTTATGCGTGATACCACTGGGAGTGACAGAACTCGGCTTATGAAGTTACTTTCCTGCCCTCAAACCTAATGTCTCAGGTGTTTGAGGGATTTTTTTATAATTCGTCCAAGAAGGAATAAAGTCCGCTTCAAGTCTAAAGAACGGATCCCTCAATAACTTCACCTTAGTTTCGGGACTTTTTGTATCAGGGTGAACCGTTGTTTCTCCAATTTCGGGAATATCGATACTACCAATTTCAGGTTTGTCTACAGAAGGAATCTCCGTATACTCCTTTTCATTCACTTGAATCACCTCGCTTATTCTTTCTTTCTCTATTGGTACTTTAAATAGACGATTTCACATCCATTGTTCCTTTCATGTTCTAGTCAGATACTTATTAAACAATAATTCCTTTGACATCACAATGTATTTGGGAACTAGTTCATCTTTCCTTTTTGTCCAGCGAAGTCTCCCTTCCGGGTGACATAAGATTAACATGGGTTTCATGTACATTAGTTTATACCGTTTATACCATTCGTTTGTAATTTCCTGAACATCAAATCCCAATCTGGCTGCACCCCGGTGCAAGATTGAAATTCCTACGATTCCTTTAATTACATGGGAATGGATATGTTGATCAAGATATTGCGCCAGTCCCGGCATAGATTGTTTCACCTGCTTATAGACGTAAAATGCCCGTTGATTCCCATCCTTTATTGATAACATTTCCTTCATTAAACGTTGGTTATGAAGATGGATCTTTAGCAATGAGTCATTTGAACGAATGACAGTTCCATCTGACAAAGTTAAATTTGGTCCTCTATATTTTAAAAGCCTAACCCTAAAAATATTATCCTTTTGAGATACATATTCCAACCGATTGCATAAATAATATATTTGATCCAGTATTCCCCATGCCGCAAGCATTGAATAGTTCATAATTTCACCTCACAGCAATCTGTCATATATATTATGTGCAAATTTCTTTTCTTCCATCGGTGGATTTTTTACCAGAGAACCAAATTAAAAAGATACTCTGCCTAAACAGCAGAGTACCTTTATTCCCCAATGGCGATCATCTTAAATGAGACTGCTTCTTTTCCTCATCATACATTGAAAAGATAATCTGTCCGATTTGTTCCCTTCGTTTTATCTCCTTTTCTTTTTCCTGATTAAATTGTATATTTTCTTTGGCCAACTTATTCTGTAACTCTGTATGTAAAATGGTGGCAAAGGTTGAAACTTCCGTTTTTAAACGTTCGATTTCCATTTCTTTATCAAAGGAAAGGGAAAGGTAGCGGACCCCGTATAAATGGCATATTTCGCTCATACAATCCCTTGCTATTCCCTCAGGCATACATTTAAACGGGTAAATATGCAAGATCCCGTCCACACCCTGTTCAACGGCAAGTCTGGCATGGGCTACCGACGGCAACCCATCGCCGCCTACCTCATGTTCGATAAACGGTAGGGCATCCGGTTCCCGGACATCCTTTTTGAAAAGATAGATATTATATTTCTCCATCATCTGCAGGACAGGTTTTATCATCGGATGGGATACTTTTCTTTTTCTTTTCAGCTCTTTCAATGAATGCCTGATAAATTGGCTCAATGTGATTCCTTCAACCACTTCTATCCCGTGGCTTCCCATTAACTGTTCCACTGTTCCCCTATTGGCGAAGGATGTGAGTGCTACGTAAATCTCACCAACCATCACCACCCTGGGTTTTACCTCAGAATCCTGAGGAATGGAGTCTAGACGTTTTAACCCCTCTTTTAGAACCTGTTTCACTTCCTGTTCTGTGTGAGCTTTTCTTAATAAGGCAAGCACTTCTTTATATACTCGGGTTGTTTCTCCCTTTTTTAATTCATGGGCGCGAACAATTAAGGATTTCGCCTTTAACTCTTCAGCGGCCAATAATTTCACCCACCCTCTTTCCACCAGCTTGGAAACCGCAGAGATAAACTTTAACCAGAGAACCGCCCTTCGATGAATAGGCAGTTTATTCAACCCGTTTGCTTCTTCCTGGATATAGAAAAGAATGTCCTTTAACCGATCTTGGTTTCCATAAACTGAAAGTTCCTTGATAAATTGCAACATATTTTGACCATGGATACCCATGGAACTCATTTGCAGCGTATGTCCATATTGATTCAACTGATCGGCAAATTGCCGTCTCATTTCTTTTTCAGCAATGATGGCATACCATCCAAAGGTACAAGGGCCGTGACTTCGTGCCATCAGGAGCATAATGTTTCTGGGCTCTTCCAGTTCTTTAAGGGCATATGTTAAATTTTGCTTTAAACTCCCGATGCTACAGGCAAAAGGGGAACAGGATTCATTGTATTTATCGTTTCCAAACTCTATGGTTTCCTCTGATACGGGTTTTGGTAAATACACATAATCGGCCAGGCCGGCCTGATAACAAACCTCCTCCAACAAAATATCCAGAGTAGCTCCCATATTGGGCCAAATAATAAGGGGTTTTCTTGTTCCATCAAATTCTTCGATAGATGATATTTCCTGAGAAATTTCCGTAGAAACCTTTTTAGTCAATACAGGAATATTTTCCTTGTGAAGCCTTTCATCTCTCCGCTGCTGTAGAAAGCCATAAATGGTTTCATAGCGGGTAACAAATCCGGCGCTTCCTGCCTGTTCATCATATTTAAAGGTCCAGCAGGGAACTCCTTTTTCCCGAATCAGTTCTGCCAAATAATCCACCTGAAAAGCATCCGGGTGGCAGCCAAAACTGCCGACAACAATAAATCCATCCACTTTATCAAGGGCGTAATGAATAAACCCTTGTCCAATCTTATGGGTGTCATAAAAACCATCAATATTCTTTCCATATTCCTCTATGTATTCATAAGGAACATCTTCAGCTGTAAGAACAGCCACTCCCTTCTTTAAAAAGTAATTCTTCAAATCAGCACTAAGAGTAGAATCATGAACCAAATAATTTCGGCCTACGATGGCCAATCTGATTTTTTCTTTATCTTGCAATATTTGTTCCAAACGATAAGTCTTCTTCTCTACTACTTCTTCATAGGCTTTGGAAAAAGCTTCTTTTACTTGAATCATTTCGTGGGAATATTGATTTCCGGACAGGTTAGAAAAGACAAATTTCCACTGGTTTCTTTTAGGCAGCCGAAACATATCGGCATAAAGATTGTAACAAAGGTTAAACATTTTCTGCCTATCCAAAGACTCAACCATGGGCTGCAAGATTCTGGGAAGGGCATAAGATTTCTTCAATAAATTTTCTGCTGCCTCGTACCCGATGTATTGATCTAAACCCTTGCGCCATCTGCCTTGAGTTTCTTTCATCCGATAACCAATCATACTTCCAAGGGAGCGAATGGCTACTCCACCAACATCCCTGTACTTTGAACAGGTAACAGACCAGTCGTTTTCACTATTGATAACCGGAGCAATTATGAGATTCAAATCAGGATGATTTTTTATCAACTGATGGATATGCCCTACATAAATGCGAAGAGGTATGCAAAAATCGGCACTGGCAAGGGTCGAGGCTGCCGCTACAATTTCAGGTGTTGTTGCCCTACTTTTGACCAGTTCTACATGTAAGTTTTCAATAAATTTGGCGATAACCTTGCTTGACGTATAATGACCCGTAAATGCCATGACCATGCCTGCTTTTAAGGATTTCACCTCATCTCACCCCCTGAAGCCATTGGTTCACTTTTTGCCTGTCACGATCTTCTGTAATCAACCCATCAAACATGCCAAAGTCACAATCAATCGATTTGTAACCGGCGATCGGTTGACCATTTTCCAACAGGGCCACCACATCATGACAAATCCTTGGACATTCATGATGGAAACAGGTGGTGGTAACCGTTACATAGGTGCTGGAAAGAATGCTTTCAAATCCTTTAAAGTGGGAATCATGCCCCTGTTCAAATGTTCCCTTGCTGATCAGGGCTGCTCCCAACGCACCTGCCCCAAGCACCAATCTATTATCTTCAAAAATGATAAATTCCTCCTCGGAGAGCTGAAGGGTTTTTCTAAACGCTTCCTGAATGGCTTTATTCAAAAAGGTACCTCCCTGAGCCACAATAGGAATTCTTAATACTTTACCCTTGCCGATATCGGAAAGGTAAGTACGGCAAATGGAATAGGCCAACCCCATAAACAAATCATGGGTCGGAAAGCCCATCCGTGATTTATGAATCATATCTGATTCGCCAAAAACAGCACAACGCCCTGCGATTCTTGCTGGTTCAGTGGAGTGCAGGGCAACATCGGCAAATTGATCGATGGGGACCTCAAACCTTCTGGAAACCGATTCAATAAAAGAGCCCGATCCGGCAGCACATTTGTCATTCATGGCAAAGTCTAATCCGTTTTCCTTAACCACGATAATTTTTGCATCATTTCCTCCGATATCCATAATCACTCCCACCTCAGGCACCATATAACTGGCCCAGGCATAATGGGCAATAATTTCCGTACTTTTCACATCGGCAGTATGGCTCGTCCGCCTCGTAATGATATCCCTTGCCAATTCGCCGGCACTTCCAGTTGTCCCTATCCCGGAAAGTTCTGCTCCTTCTGGCAATACTGACGCTATTTTTTCCAAGGCCTTCAAGATAGCTCCTAACGCATCCCCGGAGGTATCTACCGACCCTGAAGCCATGATTTCCACCCGGTCACCCAGGCTTTTAAGCAAGGCATACTTGGTTCCACGGGAACCCCCGTCAATTCCGGCGAAATAACGGCCCATAGATGAACGGGAGCGGCTTGCAAAGATACTTAAACCAGGAGTTGTTCTTGCTTCCCGCAACACAGGAATGTGTACGTTAGATAAAGACTGGGGAGTGTCTTTTACATTCTTCGGCTGCCGTGAACCTTCACAACGTCCCCCCAGCGTATCCAGAATTACAATGTTTTCTTCCTTCTTCTCAAGGGGTTGAGTCAGTTCACATGCGTTTTGACAACCATGACAAAATCTGATCTGGCTCTCGTATACCCTCTCAAAGAAATCGTCCTTATAAGAAGTGGCCATGGTTTCTAATCCCAAAAAATGGTCTCTGACAATGACCGCCATTCCCAGAGCTCCAACGACATCATGATAAGGAGGGACGATAACTTTCGTTTTTAACCTGTTCTCGAAAGCCCATTTGACACCGGAATTAAAGGCGACTCCACCCTGGAAAAATATGGGTTGATGGAGGGTATAGTCTTTCACTACATTAAGCAGGTAGTTGTTTGCCATCGCCATGCAAACCCCTGCCAATCGATCGGACAGCGGGACACCCTTCTGGGTAAGATGTCTAAAGTCCCGTTTTGAAAAAACCGTACATGTGGCATCAATTCGGGAGGCCCGATTAGCCTGAAGAGCGATGGGCCCAAAATCACGAAGAGGAATCCCTGCATCATCAGCCAATTGTTTAAGAAATTCGCCGGTTCCGGCAGAACAGATGGTGTTCATATTAAAAAATGTAGGAAAACCATTTTCATCAAAAATAATCACCTTCGCATCCTGTCCACCAATTTCGATGATACTTCCCACTTTATCGACGGAAGGAACAAAACCGTGATCAACCAGATGCTTTATCCCGATAGAATGGGCAAAAATTTCTGTCCGGGTCAAATCACCACCGATGATTTTGCTGTTTAACTCCCTCCCGCTTCCGGTTAATCCAACCCCTGCCACTTCAATATCATCAGATTGAAGATACGTTTGAAAGGCATATTTCAATGCATCAACCTGGGAGGGATGTTCATCATGTCTTATATAAACCGGTTTTCCGATGATATTTCCTTCTTCATCGATTCCCATTACTTTTGCGGTAGCAGATCCGATATCCACACCGATATAGGATTTAATCGTCATGTTCATCTCCCCATTCGTATTTTCACAATTTTCATCTTTTACCAAACGAACGGAGTTTATTCAATTTCTGATAAGAAAAAAATCTGGTTTAGTGAAATGTACTAAACAAATTAAGTTATGGATTATTCAGATGGTGATTAGCTTTTTAAAATGATGACAAGGTAATGGTGGCAAGAAATGGTTAAGAAGAACCCGCATCCCAATCAAGGAGATGCGGGTATGCGGGGGATTTTATACGTTCACCATACCGGTTAAATGTTCAACATGTGGACCTGGAATCGTTCCATGGGTCGTTCCATCCGTATGAAAGGCCAGAACAATAGACTTAATTTTATGAACCGTTGAATCAATCGGTACCCCTTTAAAAGGATCAAAATTCAAATGGGCGATATAATATTGAAGCTGACCATTTTTATTGACGATCACACGATTCGGATCAAACCCGTCACTAGTATAGGTCGCCCCTCTAGAAGCAGCAGGGTAGGGACCGGTATCCGTTACAAACCAAGCGGTATAAACTCCCAAAGGAAGCAGGTTATTCGCTTCGATTATGATTTCTCCGTGTCGGTCTGAATACCGGCAAAGAATAGCAGTTCCCTTGGCGCTCCGCCAATAGGATTCTTTAACATATCCAGGGATTCCTCCATGACTAGGTTGCTCAGGGACCGTCAGTTTTACCTTGATGCACTTTTCCAATAAAAACACCTCCGCTAATTTATATAGGCATTGATACCTTATTCATCGGGAGGTGAAAAGGTGAATGTATTCTCTATATTTGAAGTACTCCATATAGATCTGAAACGATTATGTCAGGACTCTGATTCAATTCATCCATTGTTTTGTTATTCCGGTTCACCCATGCAACATGGAAACCAAAGCTTTTCGCTCCGGCAGCATCCCAAGGGTTTGAAGAAATAAATAGAACTTCTTCCCTCTTCACATGCAACTTCTCCAAAACGACCGTATAAGATTTCGGATCGGGCTTGTACACCTTCGCATCATCAACAGTTAAGATATCATCAATATGGTCATCTAAACCGTTGAAGTGAACGACAGGTTTGAGTATATCGGGGGAACCATTTGAGAAAATCACTCTCTTCTTTCCATTTAGCAGTTTAAGCACCTCCGGAACTTCTGGAAATGTTCTCAGTTTTTTATATTCTTCCATCAATCTTTCTTTCATTGATTCATCTAACGTGAGCTCCAAATGTTTACAGGCAAATACAAGTGCATCTTCCGTCACTTTGCCAAAATGAACATATCGTCCCATTAAGGAACGAAGCCAGGTATATTCCAACTGTTTACTGCGCCATATTTCACTCAGCTCTTCCCCTTGCCCGGGAAACAAACGGTTACAAAGTTCAATCACGGAATGGACATTAAACAATGTTCCATAGGCATCAAATACAAAAGCTTTAATTGTTGCCACCTTATTCATCTCCTTTTAATTTAAATCAATTGACATGAATGTAAACCGGGTTGCCTAGTCTTGTAGACGGATTCATTATTCTATTATTATTCTTCTTCTTGATACGTAAAAACTCCTTTTTATCCGATGACTAACCGCCACTAAGACTCCCACTTCTTAAGTGGGGGATAAGTGGCGCTGCGCTAAGCCCCTGGATAAGTTGTCGACAAAAACGCAGCGTCCTGCTGCATTGTCGACATTTGCACGTCCTGTGCGGCACAACTAAACTTCAGGAAATATGAACTTCGACTAAATACGCAACGTCCTGTTGCAACGTCGAAGTTAGCACCTCCATGTGCGTCATAAAACTCCACCAGAAGTAAGTTTCCTTTATGATGCTATCTAAAAATGCTCCGTCTCTTTCCGGACTTTTTCCCATATTACTTTAGATGTGGAATTAAAGATTCACACGTTCGCTAGTCTAATTCGCGAAGAAGCGATTAATGTCCGATCCAAGACTAAAACATCGGAGCCCTCAAAAACATCTGGGTAATTCTAAATGTCTTCTGTAATCCAGCTTACAGAACAATATCGCTAAACAAGGTAAGATAGAGACGTAATCAAAAAACCATTTGTTTAATGAGGAGGAGATCATAGTGACTGAAACTTATGCTGATTCAAAAACACCATTTTATTGGAAAGCAGGGATCGTGGGAAGTTTGATCGGCGGTGTAGTTTTTGGAATGCTGATGGCTGTCATGGGCATGCTTCCGCTGATTGCAGGATTAATTGGCAGCGAATCTTCAACTGTTGGTTTTATCACCCATATGGCAATTAGCTTTATTTTCGGAATCACTTTTACTATTTTTGCGGGTGTAACCAAATGGAACGGGATTGTATCCGGTGTGGTATATGGATTTATACTTTGGTTTCTCTTTCCATTTATTCTAATGCCAATCATGATGGGAAGCATTGAAATGGCTTTCCAATTTAATTCCGGAAACCTTCTCAGTTTAATTGGTCATCTGATGTATGGATTGACTACCGGAATCGTCTATAAAATAATGACAAGGTAATCGTGGCGTAAGAAAGCTGAGAACCCGCATTCCAATTAAGGGGATGCGGGTTCTTTTAATATAATTTATTGGCAATTAAATAATGATAATTTGATAATCGTCAGCCACTAATTTGGCCAAGCTGGGATGACCGTTTCTTTCCCCCAAGGAAGAAATGCCTGATTCTTTCACCTCATTTACCACTCCGAAAGCACCGGAGCAATATTCACAAGCACCTTCAATAATTCCTAAATGCTTTACTGCTTTGTATACTGGATGATAAGGATTGGAAGGATCTTCGAATTTCTTCACCCAAACCGTTCCTGCGCCATCAAATATTACCTTCACTTCATGTCCTGCTTCATGCAGTTCCTGTGCATACAATAACCCATGAAGTGCTTTTGCCAGTTCATTCTCATTGGAATGAACAAAAATCGCAATTTTTTTCATTGTCAATCTCTCCCTCTTGATATAATTTTGAACTACATCTAGAGTCTATTCTTTTTTTACATTTATTTCTGTGAAACACATTACACAAGAAAGGTGAATATTTTACATTTATCCATTTATATACTCCTTTGCTTTGTCTAACCTAACTTGAATTGACATTCGCCCTGTTCGGATCACATCCTCTTTGACCAATTGATTTAAAACAACAGTAACCGATTCTCTAGTCGCTCCGATCATATTAGCCAGTTCCTGATGAGTTATGGGTAAATCAATCTTATAAAATTCTCCAACTGCTAAACCAAACTGCTCAGATAATTTTATTAATAAATGAAGTACGCGGTCCCGTATATCCCCCAATGCCAACTGCTCAAGCAATTCGTCTCGTTCCTTCAGCCGTTCGCTTAACATTTTTAAAAATTTTAAAGCCAATTGCGGCCTTTCAGCTAAAAATTGTTCAAACTGTTCTTTTCCTAATGAACATAATATCGTATCATCCATTGTTTCAATATAGATATCCTTTGTTCCCATTGAAAAGGAATCTATTTCCCCAAACACATTCCCTTTTCCCAAAATTCCCAGAGTAAATTGCTTTCCTTCCGCATTGATCTTGTATAAACGCAATTTGCCTTCTTTAATGAAATAAAGCCCTTCACGAAATGTTTCCGGGGTTTGAATTAACGTATTTTTTCTTAATGTAGACATAGGAGCCATGCGGTCAATTTCCATTAAATCTTCCATCGGCAGCGCTTCGAGCAGGCTAATCTGCGATAAATACCACAATTTATTCATATTTCCCCTCCAAAAACTTTTCAAATTTTTTTCGATCAAAGTGATAAAAATAGCTAGACTCGATGATGATGAATGGAGTTGCTATTCCACCAAGCATTAGCATCTCATCAAACTTTTCCTGATTATGGGTTACATTAATCTGTTCATAAGGTATACCATTCTCCTGAAAAAATCGAATGACTTCTCGACATAAAGTACAATGATTACTTATATATATTTTAGCTTTCAAATCAAATCACCTGCCGTCCTATATAGATTTGCAACATAATTTCATCGTAGAACAATTATACACAGGAGCTTCATTGATATTCTGTAAAACACATTACAATGAATCAATTTCATAAATCCAAACCCTTATGACACTAAGATTTTTAAGGCACTAAAAAAGGAGTACCTCCCCAAATCTCGAATAGAGTAATTGACAAAGAAAACTCAACGAGAAAGGATGGACTCCTTATGTTCCCTATTCGACAAGGACATTTATTTTCCCTGCAAGATTTATTCGATTTAGAACCTACCCAGCAATATCAGGCTATTTTTGAGGGAATCGACATTACTCCTATCCTTACCATCGTCGGTAAAAAGTCCTGGAAAGGTACGCCGCAATCTCTTAATTATTCTGCGATGATCTACGCACTCTGTGCAAGAATACTTGAAGGAATTCCTACGATCAAATTGCTGGTTCGTCGCTTGAAAAGGGATTTGCAATTTCGATTGGATTGTGGTTTTTTACTCTCGGATCGCACACCCTCTGAAGCTTCTTTCTCACGATTAATCCGGAAGTTAAAAGCGTCCTCAGTCCTATCAGATGTGAATGACTCTGTTCTTTTCTAAGCGATTCTCGAAGGTCATATTGAAGATGATCATGTTGCTTTCGATGCGACACATATCGAAGCTCGTGACAAGGCTCAACAGCAAACTGTAGAAGAAGTCACCCCTCAAGAACCTAAAAAACGGGGTCGCAAAAAGAAAGAAGATTATGAAGCTTGGAAAAAGCAACAGGAAGAAATCCAACATCACTTGCCAATCTTTGAGCAGAAAATTGAAAAACAACTGGACTATTCTTTTGAAGAACTGGCCAAAGCCATGCCGATTACACCCAAGTGGGGTGTTAAGAAAAATTCGGAGAATAAGAATGTTTTTTGGTATGGCTTTAAAGGGCACTTGCTGGTTGGAACAAAAAGCCAGTATATCCTGCAACATTTCCTTTCATCAGGAAATATGAATGATGCGAAAGCTGCCATTCCTCTATGAGCTATTTGCGATGTTCGGGAAACCAGATGAGACAAGGGTTTAGAGAAAGGCGAAAATAAATTTTACCCCAAAAACAAGCGGAAAAATGCGGGTTAATAGGAGTAAAAAAAGAGGCTAGGCAAAAA
>NZ_JAKIHL010000051.1 GCF_021608135.1 Microaerobacter geothermalis | reverse complement strand
GTATAGAAGTCTGGTGATGATGGCGGAGGGGATACACGCGTACCCATCCCGAACACGACCGTTAAGCCCTCCAGCGCCGATGGTACTTGGACCGGGAGGTCCTGGGAGAGTAGGACGTTGCCAGGCATGTAAAGGCCAGGTTGGATTGCATTTCCAACCTGGCTTTTCACATGGATATTTTCTTTTACAAATGAATCAAAACCATTTTATTGCATCTTTTAAGAATAAATTTTCCTTATCTCCTACTAATGATATCCAAATTACTTGATTTCCACTAAAATAGTAGTAATTGTCCATTTCCATTCCATAGACATATTGAAGAGTTATTCCGTCTATGGTTATTTCTTTATGATTGGTATAAACTTTGCTGTTGTCCATAAGTCCATTCATACGCCGAAATAATTTTTCTGCATTTCCCTCTTCATTTGATTCAGAAATCCAAACGGTAGCGTGTCCGTTTCTTCCTTGATATTCTAATATAAAAGCATTATCAATAGGAATTTCTTTTCCATGAAGATATCTGATTTGTTCCATGGCTTGAGGCCCTTCGATCTTATTTACCAATGAAAAATCTCCTAGTTTGTAAGGAATTTTGTTTTGATCAAAATTTTCTTGAACGGGTGATGGTTGAAGCAAGGAGTATGACAGCACAATAATTGCAAAAATAAAAACAATAGAAAATAAAATACCTTTCATTTTCATACCTTATCTTCCTTCCTGAGTGAGGTTTAGTGGGAGTGTTATGTTAAAACACTTCATACGAATAAAGTTTTTTACTATCGTTCAGAAACATTATATAGGGAAAAACAGAAAAATAAATGATTATCACACATTTTTCAAACAAATTCCTTAAATTTTAAGAATTTGTAGAAAGCAGAGGGGAAAAATATGCTTAAATATGACAGTGTTATTTTTGATATGGATGGAACCTTGCTACAAACGGAAAAAGTTGCAGTTCCCGCTTTTAAAATGACATTTGATCACTTGAGAAAAGATGGTAAGTATAACGGTGAGACTCCTTCCGAAGATCAATTAATATCATGGCTTGGCTTTACTTTAGATAAAATTTGGGATGGGCTACTACCAAACGCCTCATATGAAATAAAACATTTGGCCAATCATCTGATGTTGGAATATGAGTTACAAATATTGGATGAAGGAAAAGGTGAATTATATCCCGGCGTCTTAGAAACCTTAAAAGAACTTAATGCATCTGGTTTAGCGCTGTTCGTTGCAAGTAATGGATTAGATGATTACATACGGGGAGTTTGTAAGTCTCTTTCCATTTATCATCTATTTAAGGACTTATATAGTGCTGGCCGATTTCAAATTTATCACAAGGAAGAATTAGTAAAAAAATTAGTGAAAGATTATCAGTTGAGATCCAGTGTCATGGTAGGGGATCGGAAATCAGACATAATAGCAGGGAAAAAAAACCACCTGTTTACCATTGGGTGTGATTATGGTTTTGCCAATGATGAAGAATTGAAAGAGGCAAATGTGATCATCCAACATTTTGATGAATTGATTCCTTTGATCCTAGGCTAAAAAAGGGTCTTGCATTTTTATCAAAAATGTGGATATAATAAATTATGAAGGTCAAAGATAGTCAAAGTCAAATCGGGAGGTGAACCTATTGCGGAATGTCTCCGATATGATTGAAAAATATTTGAAGGATATTTTAATGAAAAGTAAAGAAGGGTATATAGAAATACAAAGAAGCGAATTGGCGGAACAGTTTAATTGTGTTCCATCACAAATTAACTATGTGATCAGTACTCGTTTTACGATTGAAAAGGGATATATTGTTGAGAGTAAAAGAGGTGGAGGTGGTTATATCCGAATTTGCCGCTTGGAAACAGATGACGGAAATGAATTGTATTCAACCCTTATGGAACATATCGGGGAGGGGATTTCCCAAGCTGCGGCAGAAGATATTATAGATCATATGTTGTACGCCAAGCTGGTTAATCTCAGGGAAGCTCAAATTATGAAAGCAGCTATTTCAAGGCAGATTCTACCATTTAATATGCCGGTCAGGGATCAAATTAGAGCCAATTTGCTAAGGGCCATGGTTGCTACAATATTTCGAATTTCTTAGGAGGTGGAGATATGATTTGCCAAGGATGTGGGCAGAAACCGGCAACTTTACATTTTACCAAGATACTAAATGGACAAAAGACGGAATTTCACCTGTGTGAAAATTGTGCTAGAGAAAAGGGCGAATTACTTCCAGGGGGTTCAAATGGTTTCTCAATTCATAATTTGTTATCAGGATTGCTCAATTTTGAACCCAATCCAAGCTATGGGGAAGCAACTAGCTATCATCAACTCCAGTGTAAGACATGCGGATTAACATATAGCCAGTTTACTAAGGGCGGAAGATTTGGTTGCAGTGACTGTTATTCATATTTTAAACACCAATTGGATCCGTTGTTCCGAAGAATTCATGGGAACACATCCCACAGCGGAAAAGTTCCCGCCCGTTCCGGTGGTGCAATTAAATTAAAAAGGGAATTGGAAAAATTAAAACAGGAATTGCAGCAATCCATAGCAAGAGAAGAATTTGAACGGGCTGCCCAATTACGTGACAGGATTCGCGATCTGGAAAAAAACATTTCCCAAGATCATCTTTAAAATGGCAGGAGGTGTTTATATGGACTTGCAAAAATTTATAAATAATGCGGTAAGCAATTGGATGAGCGGTGAAGGGGAAGCATCAGATATTGTTATCAGCAGCCGAATTCGATTAGCCAGAAACATTAAAAGTTTACCATTTCCATTTTTGGCGACGGACAGTCAAGCAGAAGAAGTGCTTCAAAAAATAGAACACATATTAAAATCAGCTAAATTTGATGAAAAACTTGAATTGATCAAAATGGAAGAGCTTACTCCCTTAGAAAAAAGGGTTCTAGTAGAAAAGCATCTGATTAGTCCCAACCTTGCGTCAGAGTCACGAAAAGGGGCCGTTATATTAAGCGACGATGAATCGATCAGCATCATGATCAATGAGGAAGACCATCTTCGAATCCAATGTTTATTTCCAGGCCTTCAACTGAAAGAGGCAAAGAAGTTAAGCGATAAGATTGATGATATTTTTGAGGAACATCTAAACTATGCATTTGATGAACAAAGAGGATTTTTAACCTGTTGTCCCACCAATGCAGGAACCGGTTTGCGAGCATCAGTCATGATGCATTTACCGGCCCTGGTTATTACACAGCAAATTAACCGGATTTTATCTGCCATTAATCAAGTAGGCCTTGTTGTTAGAGGATTATATGGAGAGGGAAGCGAAGCGATGGGAAATCTGTTCCAAATCTCTAACCAGATTACCCTGGGACAATCAGAAGATGAAATCGTAGACAATCTGTATAGTGTTGTAAAGCAAATAATTGAACATGAACGACAAGCTAGAAAGAACTTAATGGAAAATTCAGGACTTCACATCAGAGACCGGATTTTTCGCTCATATGGAATTTTATCCTATGCCAGAGTGATGGAGTCAAAAGAAGCAAGTCAACGTTTATCTGATGTAAGATTGGGAATAGATTTGGGGATGATAAAAAATGTTTCTCCGACCGTGTTAAATGAATTAATGATCATGATTCAACCGGGATTTTTACAGCAGTATGCCGGAGGCATCTTATCCCCGGAACAAAGGGATGAAAGAAGAGCAAAGTTAATACGTGAAAGGTTACAGATGGAAAATATGAATTAATGGAGGTGGATTCTTATGATGTTTGGAAGATTTACCGAAAGGGCTCAAAAAGTATTATCTCTTGCCCAGGAAGAAGCGGTTCGTTTGGGCCATACCAGTATCGGTACCGAGCATATATTGCTTGGATTGGTTAGGGAAGGAGAAGGCATTGCTGCAAAAGCTTTAATGGCATTGGGATTAGGGTTAGAAAAGATACAGGATGAAGTAGAATCTCTCATAGGTCGTGGCGGTCAGCAACCTACAAATATTAATTACACTCCCAGGGCAAAAAAGGTGATTGAATTGTCCATGGATGAGGCTAGAAAACTGGGGCACACCTACGTAGGTACTGAGCATATTTTACTGGGCCTTATCCGGGAAGGGGAAGGAGTTGCCGCAAGAGTTCTGAATAATCTTGGAATCAGCTTAAATAAAGCAAGACAGCAAGTATTGCAGTTGTTGGGAAGCAGTGAAGCGATGGCTGGCCAAACCCAAGCAGGAAACCCTTCGGCAAGTACTCCTACATTGGATAGCTTGGCACGGGACTTAACTGCGATTGCTAAGGATCATGGACTGGACCCTGTAATTGGAAGGGCGAAGGAAATAGACAGGGTTATTCAAGTTCTCAGCAGAAGAACAAAAAATAACCCCGTGTTAATTGGAGAGCCGGGGGTTGGGAAAACAGCCATTGCTGAGGGCTTAGCCCAGAGAATTGTAAATAATGAGATACCGGAAACTCTTCGGGGAAAACGAGTGATGACCTTGGATATGGGAACCGTAGTAGCTGGCACCAAATATCGAGGGGAATTTGAGGACCGTTTGAAAAAAATCATGGATGAAATTCGTCATGCCGGCAACATTATCTTGTTTATTGATGAGCTTCACACCTTGATCGGGGCTGGTGGGGCAGAAGGGGCTATTGATGCTTCAAATATTCTTAAGCCCGCTTTGGCAAGAGGGGAGCTCCAATGCATTGGAGCGACAACCCTAGATGAATATCGTAAATATATAGAAAAAGATGCTGCCTTAGAACGAAGATTTCAACCGATCCAAGTAGATGAGCCATCTGCTGAGGAAGCGATAAAAATACTTGAGGGCTTAAGGGATCGATATGAGGCACACCATCGCGTGAAAATAACCGATGAAGCGATTGAGCAGGCGGTGAAATTGTCAGACCGTTATATTTCCGATCGTTTCTTACCGGATAAAGCCATAGACTTAATTGATGAAGCGGCCTCTAAAGTGAGATTAAGTGCTTATACTGTTCCCCCCAATTTGAAGGAACTGGAACAGAACCTGGAAGAAATTAAAAAAGAGAAGGATGCTGCAGTTCAAAGTCAGGAATTTGAAAAGGCTGCATCTCTAAGGGATAAAGAGCAAAAACTAAGAGACCAATTGGAGCAGACCAAGAGGAAATGGAAGGAGCAGCAGGGACAAACGGATTCTGAAGTTACAGCAGAAGATATTGCTCAAATCGTTGCTAGCTGGACCGGAATTCCTGTGAATAAATTAAAGGAAGAAGAAACAGAAAGATTATTGAAGATGGAAGAAATTCTGCATCAGCGAGTAATTGGTCAGGATGAAGCGGTCAAAGCCGTATCAAGGGCTGTTCGAAGGGCAAGGGCAGGATTGAAGGATCCCAAGCGTCCTATTGGATCTTTTATCTTCTTAGGTCCAACTGGTGTAGGAAAAACCGAATTAGCCAGAGCGTTGGCTGAGAGCCTATTTGGTGATGAAGATGCGATTATTCGTATCGATATGTCCGAGTACATGGAAAAACATTCTACCGCTCGTTTAGTCGGTGCCCCTCCAGGATATGTTGGATATGAAGAAGGCGGGCAATTAACAGAGAAAGTAAGGAGAAAACCTTATTCAGTTGTTCTCTTGGATGAAATTGAAAAGGCACATCCTGAAGTATTTAATATCCTCCTTCAGGTACTTGAGGACGGAAGATTGACCGATTCAAAAGGGAGAACCGTTGATTTTAGAAATACCGTTATTATCATGACTTCCAATGTGGGTGCCACTACCATCAAAAAGGGAAGTACCCTGGGATTTACTACAGGTGAGCCCAATAAAGACTATGAAGATATGAAGGATAAAGTGATGAATGAATTAAAAAGTAGCTTCCGTCCAGAATTCCTAAACCGGATTGACGAAGTGATTGTCTTCCATTCCCTGAAGGAAGAACATATCCGCAGGATCGTTTCTCTCATGTCAGAAGAACTGAGAAAAAGATTGAGGGAACAACAAATTGATTTTACCTTAACAGATAAAGCAGAGGCCTTTCTGGCTAAGGAAGGGTTTGATCCCAACTATGGGGCAAGACCTCTGCGCCGGGCAATTCAGAAATATATTGAAGATAAATTGTCGGAGGAGCTATTACAGGGCAATGTTAAAAAAGGTGACACCTTAAAAATTGATGTAGACGATGAAGGGAGATTAACCGTCACTCGAATAGAACCCGTCACCTCAACTTCATAATTCGTGTTTGATAAAGACGGATGTGTATCATCCGTCTTTCATTTGCTCGTTTGCGATCATGCTTTACTTCCTATAATAATGCTTTGCTTTTTCTGCTCTTTTTTCCATTCGTCTGTTATAATAATATAATATGGTATGCAGAGAAATATATTGGATGGGTGACAGGTGAGGCGGGAAATGGCAAAGTATAAATCAAAATTTGCGTGTCAACAATGTGGCTATGAATCCCCCAAATGGATGGGAAAATGTCCGGGATGCTTACAATGGAATACCATGGTGGAAGAAAAAGAAATAAAGGGGAAATCAGGCAGGTCTGGACGTTGGTTAGAAGAAAAGGGGGTTCCTCAACCAATTACAGAAATAGATAGGGAAGACATGCCGAGATTTGACACAGGAATTGGGGAATTAAACAGAGTCTTGGGAGGAGGAATTGTTCCAGGCTCCTTGATTTTGGTGGGTGGAGATCCCGGAATCGGAAAGTCAACTCTACTACTTCAGATGTCCCAATCCGTTGCCTTACACGGAAAAAAAGTGCTATATCTGTCAGGTGAGGAATCCATACGCCAGATCAAATTGCGGGCAGAACGATTGAATGTGAGACATTCCCATTTATTTGTTCTTTCTGAAACGAATGTTGAATCAATTTTGGAAGAGACAGATCGATTGCATCCAGATTTGCTGATTGTGGATTCTATACAAACGATTTATCATCCCGACATTCCATCTGCACCGGGAAGTGTGACCCAGGTCAGGGAATGTACTTCCCACTTAATGAAAATGGCCAAGACCAGGGGAATTGCTACTTTCATTGTCGGCCATGTTACCAAACAAGGAGATATTGCGGGCCCGCGTTTGTTGGAACATATGGTGGATGCTGTTCTTTATTTTGAAGGAGAAAGGCACCATATGTATCGAATTTTAAGAGCGGTGAAAAATCGATTTGGATCAACTAACGAGATAGGGATTTTTGAGATGAAAGAATCTGGTCTTCAGGAGGTTCATAATCCTTCGGAAATTTTTTTATCAGAAAGACCCATTGGAGTGGCCGGATCAACAGTAGTAGCCAGTATGGAGGGAACCCGTCCTGTATTGGTTGAGATCCAAGCGTTAATCTCTCCATCAGGATTTGGACAACCAAGGCGAATGGCAATTGGGGTTGATCACCATAAAGTCTCCCTCTTAATGGCTGTATTAGAAAAGAGGGTAGGGATTTTACTCCAAAATCAAGATGCCTTTGTTAACGTTGCCGGGGGAGTCCGGTTAGATGAACCTGCCATTGACCTCTCCATTGCTGTTGCCATTGCTTCTAGTTTTCGAGATAAACCAACACATCCTAAGGATGTGATCATTGGTGAGGTTGGTTTGACCGGTGAGGTAAGAGGTGTCTCAAGAATAGAACAAAGGGTAAATGAAGCCAAAAAATTGGGTTTTAAGCGAATCATTATCCCAGAAAAAAATAGATGGGGATGGGAAATTCCTTCTGATATCGATATAATAGGTGTTCATTCGGTTGGAGATGCTTTGGATGTGGCTATAGGGGGTTAATCGTGTGGAAGAGATAAAAAATGATAAATTTATGAGAGAAATTTTACAATTTGTTGCTCCGGGAACGCCTTTTCGGACTGGGCTTGATAATGTATTAAGGGCAAAAACAGGCGGCTTGATTGTGGTTGGTTACGGCCCGGAAGTCATGGAATTGGTAGATGGTGGATTTCGTATAGACTGTGAATATTCACCGGCTTCTTTATATGAATTGGCGAAAATGGATGGGGCCATTATTTTAAGTGATGATGGAAAAAAAATATTATTTGCTAATACTCAACTTATCCCTGACTCTTCTATTCCTTCATCAGAAACAGGAATCAGACATCGAACAGCAGAGCGTTTGGCCAAGCAAACCGGAAAGTTGGTGGTTTCCATATCTCAGAGGAGAAATGTCATAACCTTGTACAAAGGAAATTTCCGCTATGCTCTCAAAGATATGGGGGTCATTTTAACAAAAGCTAATCAGGCCATTCAAACTTTGGAAAAATATAAATCAGTATTAAACCAGGCATTAACCAACCTCGGGGCTTTAGAATTTGAAGAACTTGTTACTTTACAGGAAGTGGCCCTTGTTATACAGCGAATAGAAATGGTTTTGCGTATCAAGGCAGAAATAGAGAAGTATATCAATGAATTGGGGACGGAAGGCCGGCTAATCAGTATGCAATTGGAGGAGCTGGTCTCTAATACAGAGGAAGAAGCCAGTTTGCTAATCCAAGATTACTGTAAGTCGTCTAACACTTCATCAAATTATGTGCTAACTGAACTTCACAAACTATCCTCAGATGAATTGTTGGAAAATCATACAATCGTTCGGTTATTAGGTTATACGGGGAGCATAAACATACAAGAGGAGCCCGTTTCCCCCAGGGGGTATCGTCTCCTAAGCAAAATTCCCCGGTTGCCTTCTGCTATTCTGGAAAACTTAATTGAACGTTTTCATCATTTACCGCAAATTATGATGGCAACGATAGAGGAATTGGATGAAGTAGATGGAATAGGTGAAGTAAGGGCAAGGGCGATTAAGGAAGGCTTAAAGAGAATACAGGAACAGGTTTTTATCGATAGGCATATCTGATCAAGGTGGGCCTATTTCACCGGAACAAGCGAAGGAGAGGAGGAAGAATATGTTTTTTAAAGCAATACCCAATATTTTTACATTAGGTAATTTATTTCTTGGTATGGTATCAATTATCTTGGTCTTTGAAGGGGAACCA
Source organism: Microaerobacter geothermalis (assembly GCF_021608135.1). Classification (NCBI taxonomy): domain Bacteria; kingdom Bacillati; phylum Bacillota; class Bacilli; order Caryophanales; family Bacillaceae; genus Microaerobacter; species Microaerobacter geothermalis. Next base: position 10,387 of record NZ_JAKIHL010000051.1, on the reverse strand, counting down.
CAATATGCGGCGATTGCTGTGATTGTCGGAATGTTACTTGATGGACTGGATGGGCGTTTGGCCAGAATATTAAAAGTGCAGAGTGAATTTGGAAAGCAATTGGATTCGTTATCTGATGTCATATCATTTGGTGTAGCCCCAGCTGTGATTATGTACGTGGTAGCATTAAAGGATATGGGTCCGATGGGATGGATTTTTGCAGGAATTTTTCCTATATGTGGGGCGCTGCGATTGGCCAAATTTAACATTTCTTCCGGAAATGCGGGATACTTCGTCGGATTACCAATTACTGCTGCAGGTGGGGTATTAGCTACAATGGCTTTGTACTCAAAGGTATTCACCCCTTTTTGGCTGGCTATCGGGATGCTGGGGCTGTCCTATTTGATGATTAGCCGAATCAAATATCCAAATTTTAAAAAGGTGGGAATTCCCAAGGCTGTTTATTGGGTGACTCCGCTCATTATTTTGGTTGTAGCAGTGGTTGCGGCCCGTTTTCCCAATCAATTTCCGAAGATTGTATTTCTTCCTTTGGTTTTATACGCCTATTACGGTGTGCAAAGTAGCATTCGGTTAATTTTCCGGAAAATGAAAAAGTACAAGGAGCCCGCCGAAGAAGATATTCATATGTAAAAAAATCCTTGGCATATCCAAGGGTTTTTTTCATCATGTTTTTGAAACTTTTTTGTCGGTATCACGTATACTTTGTTAGGCCCTCAAGCCAAATAAAAATGACATAACCTCACTCACCCCTTATAAGTAAAATAATTGACAAAAACACCAGAAAATTGAATGATACGTTTCATTGTAATCAGATGAAGTTTTTCATGTCAATTTGAGAATTTTGTTCACATTTTATATTGACTAAATCTGCATTGTTATGCTAAGATTTTAATTTTAATTTGACATTCGGCTTTTTTGTGTGATATCCTGAAATTGGATACTCAGGTGGGGGTGACTTTATTGTTTAATGTCGGTGATAAGGTAGTTTACCCTATGCATGGAGCTGGAATCATTGAAGCGATAGAAGAGAAGGAGATATTGGGAGAAAGTCGAAAGTATTACGTGATGCGGATGCCCATTGGGAATATGAAAGTAATGATTCCCTTGACTGGTGTAAAGAACATCGGACTTCGTCAAGTAGTTGATGAAAATATGATTGATCAAGTCATAAATCTTTTTCAGGATGAGGAACCGGTCATCACAACCAACTGGAACAGAAGATACCGGGCAAATATGGAAAAGATGAAAAGTGGAGAATTGCTTGAAGTAGCAGATGTTGTTCGTAACTTAATGTTAAGGGATAGAGATAAAGGATTATCTACTGGTGAACGAAAGATGCTGGACAATGCAAAACAGATCCTAGTCAGTGAAATGGTTCTGGCAAAAGGAATTGACCAAGACCAGATCAATTCTTTGCTTGACGATCTGATTGGGGAAAGAAATGCGTCCTTGTGACGCTTTTTTTCCATTACCAAGTTTTTATTTTACACATAAGGTCTATACTGATACAAGGAGGTGAGTATATGTTGAAGAAAATTGTTCAACTTTTTTTCCTATTGACTGGAGCAGGGCTTGGATATCAATTTGGTCCTGATCTATTTCTTTTACTAAATCCTATAATGAATATTGGTGAATTTCAGGGAAGTCAATATGTTGGAGCATTGATCGGCGCCATTTTATTCCTGGTCCTTACGGCTTGGTTAGTAGACATTGTGGTGAATGCCATTCGTTGGGGAGAAGATCTACTGGTCAAGCTTCCTGTAACCGATGTTTTGTTTGGCGCGATAGGATTAATCATTGGCCTTATAGTTGCCTTTTTATTATTTTTACCGATTAATAATATCCCCCTTTGGATCATTGGCGATTTTTTGCCCCTTTTTGTATCGGTTTTATTAGGATATTTAGGATTCCAAGTTGGCTTTAAGAAGAAGGAGGAGATATTGTCTCTTTTCTCCCTTGGACGATCCAATAAAGATAAATTGGGGAAAAAAGGAGTAAGGGATACTGGGGAACCCAAAATACTAGATACCAGCGTGATTATTGACGGCAGAATTGCAGATATCTGTAAGACTGGTTTTATTGAAGGAGCTTTAATTATTCCTACCTTTGTCCTGGAAGAATTGCAACACATAGCTGATTCATCTGATGTGCTCAAGCGGAACAGAGGTCGAAGGGGTTTAGATATATTAAATAAAATTCAGAAAGAGCTGCCCATAGATGTACAGATCTACGAAGGGGACTTTGAAGAAATACAAGAAGTAGATAGCAAACTGGTCAAATTGGCAAAAATTCTTTCTGGCAAAGTGATTACCAATGATTTTAATTTAAATAAAGTTTGTGAACTGCAAGGTGTACCTGTCTTAAACATTAATGATCTGGCTAATGCCGTAAAACCGGTGGTCCTTCCGGGAGAAGAGTTGAATATACAGATTATCAAAGATGGAAAAGAACATGGTCAGGGAGTAGCCTATCTGGATGACGGGACAATGATTGTTGTGGAAGGCGGCAGAGAGTTTATAGGATCCCAGGTGGATGTATTAGTCACCAGTGTCTTGCAGACATCTGCCGGACGAATGATATTTGCCAAACCAAAAATCTTGGAAAAGGCCTTATAATAAATCATTTATCGCTGTGGGAGAGATTTTCATTGAAAAATGGAGTAATCATTGCTGCTGCAGGACAAGGAAAACGGATGAATGCCGGCGTGAATAAACAATTTATACGGCTGAATGGCGTTCCTGTACTGATTCATACCTTGCGGGTTTTTTCATCTCATCCTGACATTGATTTCATTGTTGTGGTATCACCTTCAGATGAAATTGGTCTTGTCAAACAAATGATTGATGAGTATAAAATTTCAAAGGTAACCATGATTGTTCCTGGCGGAGTAGAGAGACAAGAAAGTGTGTTAAATGGATTGATGGCCATGGATGAGGCAGATCATGTCTTAGTCCATGATGGGGCAAGACCCTTTGTATCACATTCCTTAATTTCTGAACTGATCGTAAAACTTGATGATGCCAAAGGAGTTATTCCCATTATTCCAGTTAAGGATACCGTTAAAAGAATCTCCCCAAACGGGGAGGTGTTGGAAACGCTGGACCGCAAAAGCTTGTGGGCTGTTCAAACTCCACAAGCTTTTCATCTTCCTATCTTGCTCAAGGCCCATCAACAGGCAAAAGAGGATGGTTTCTTTGGGACTGATGATGCCATGCTGGTTGAAAGATTGGGAGAAAGAGTGATCACGGTAATGGGAAATTATGATAATATCAAATTAACGACACCTGAAGACTTAAATGTGGCCCAAGGGATATTGAACAGAGAAAGGGAAAATGATATGTTTCGAATTGGACAAGGTTTTGATGTTCACCAGCTGGTTGAGGGAAGAAGATGCATCATCGGCGGGGTTGAAATTCCCCATGATAAGGGATTATTAGGCCATTCTGATGCTGATGTTTTGCTTCATGCGATTGCTGATGCGATTTTGGGTGCATTGGGAAAGGGGGATATTGGCAAGCATTTCCCTGATACCGATAATTCCTTCAAGGATGCCGACAGTATGGTGTTGCTAGGAAAAGTATGGTCATTAACCCAGCAGGAAGGGTTTGAGTTATCAAATCTTGACTGTACGATCATTGCCCAAAAACCCAAAATGGCTCCGTTTATTGGGGCCATGATTGAAAATATATCTATGGTTTTAAAGGCTAATCCCACTCAAATCAATGTGAAAGCAACCACCACCGAATCATTGGGCTTCACCGGCAGGGAAGAAGGGATCGCCGCTCAAGCGATAGTACTTCTGAAAAGAAAGTAACTATGGTAAACTTTTGAAAAAATTATTCTCAATCATTAATGAGGAAGGAGTCTTTCATCATGGCAGCAGAAGTCCGGGTACGTTTCGCCCCTAGTCCAACAGGACATTTACATATTGGAGGAGCAAGATCAGCCGTATTTAATTATTTATTTGCCAGAAATAGAAATGGAAAATTTATTATTCGTATTGAAGATACGGATCAAAAAAGAAATGTTGATGAGGCGGCTGAGAAACTTCTCGAAAGTATGAGATGGCTGGGAGTAGAATGGGACGAAGGCGTTGATGTAGGGGGGGATTACGGTCCTTACCGCTCCATGGAGCGCCTTCATCTTTATCAGCCCTATGTTGATCAGCTGTTATCAAGCAAAAGGGCTTATCCCTGTTACTGTACGGAGGAGGAGCTGAATGCCGAACGGGAAGAACAAAAAGCAAGGGGAGAAGTGCCGAAGTATTCAGGGAAATGCAGATTTTTGACTAAGGAACAAATTGAGGGTTTTAAAAAGGAAGGACGAACTCCATCCATCCGCTTTAGGGTTGAAGAAGGGAAGGAATATGTTGTTCATGACCTGATTCGCGGGGATGTTCGATTTGATTCCGACGGAATCGGCGATTTTGTGATTTTACGGCCCAATGGTTCCCCCACCTATAATTTTGCAGTAACCATCGATGATCATTTGATGAAAATAACCCATGTCATCCGTGGAGAGGAACATCTTTCCAATACGCCAAGACAGATGATGATTTATGAGGCTTTGGGATTGGAAATGCCACAGTTTGCCCATGTTTCATTAATATTAAATCAGGACAGGCAAAAAATGAGCAAGAGAGATGAATCCATCATTCAATTTGTGGAACAGTATCGTGAACTTGGATACTTGCCTGAAGCCCTGCTTAATTTTATTACTCTATTGGGATGGTCCCCTGAAGGGGAAGAAGAAATCTTTAGCAAAGAACAATTGATTCAGCTTTTCTCGTTGGAGCGTGTATCTAAAAGCCCTTCTGTATTTGATATAGATAAATTAAAATGGATGAATAATGTTTACATGAAACAAGCTCCATTGCCTGTTGTCGTTGAGGCATCCCTTCCACATTTGATAAAAGCAGGTTTTGTTCAGAAGAACTTGACTGAAAAGGAAAAGGAGTGGACCGAACAATTAATTGCTTTATACCAGGAACAAATGCACTATGGTGCTGAAATCGTATCCCTTGCTTCCCTGTTCTTTAAGGAAGAGGTGGAATATGAACCGGAAGGTCTGGAAATTCTGAAGAATGAACAGGTTCCCGTCGTTCTCCGTGTATTTATTGAACATCTCAATCCATTAGCCGATTGGAGTGCTGATGAGATCAAAGTTGCGTTAAAGAAAGTTCAAAAAGAGACGGGATTTAAAGGAAAAGCTTTGTTTATGCCAGTAAGAGTAGCGGCAACAGGGCAGGTTCATGGGCGGGATCTTGCATTGACTTTATATCTATTGGGAAAAGAAAAGGTGGTTTCCCGTTTACAAAACGTTGTGAATCATTATAATGAAATAGTAAAATAGGAAAAACGATGATTAGGAAAAGTACAAGGCAGATTGTGTCACCAGAGAGGATTGCGTGGGTGGAAGCAATCCGTCACAAAGCTTTGGAATTGCCCCTATGAGTGCCCCTTTGAAAACAGCAAGTAAAAGGGGACGTACCCCTGCGTTAAAGGATAGAGTGAGACCAACGATCGATTGGTCTAAACAGAGTGGAACCGCGGTTACCCGCCTCTGAGATTCAGGGGCGGTCTTTTTATTGATTTGTCTTTTTAAATGAGAGGAGGATAATCATGTCTTTTTGGAAAACTTTAAAGGATGACATCGATGCGGTATTTGACAGGGATCCTGCAGCTCGAAGCGTATTTGAAGTGATTCTAACTTATTCCGGACTTCATGCCATTTGGGGATATCGGCTGGCCCATTGGCTCTGGAAGAAAAAAATGTATACTTTGGCTCGGGTGATTTCCCAATTTGTTCGGTTTTTGACGGGGATAGAAATTCATCCCGGTGCAACCATCGGGAAAAGATTATTTATTGACCATGGGATGGGAGTAGTCATTGGAGAAACCTGTGAAATTGGAGATAATGTCACTCTCTATCAAGGGGTTACCCTTGGCGGTACGGGCAAAGAGAAGGGGAAAAGGCACCCGACCATCGGAAATAATGTGATTATCGCCTCAGGGGCAAAAGTATTGGGATCATTTAAAATCGGAGATCATTCCAAAATTGGGGCCGGTGCTGTTGTGTTGCAAGAAGTCCCGCCAAACTCCACGGTGGTGGGAATCAAAGGAAGGATTGTCATTCAGGATGGAGTGAAAGTGAACGATTTAGACCATGTGAATCTCCCGGACCCTGTGGCTGACATGCTTCGGTCCATGCAAAAGGAAATTGATGAATTAAAAGGTGAAGTCGCCAAGTTAAAGAAAGGGGCTAAAAAGGATGAGCATACAACTGTATAACACCTTGAGCAGAAAAAAAGAAAAGCTGATACCATTGGAACCTGGTAGGATAAAGATGTATGTTTGCGGACCGACGGTCTACAGCTATATTCATATCGGAAATGCCAGACCCGTTATTTTTTTCGATGTGGTTAGAAGATATTTGAAATATCGGGGTTATGATGTAACCTATATTCAAAATTTTACAGATATCGATGATAAATTGATTAAAGCGTCTGAAGAAATGGGCGAGCCAGCACCTGTAATTGCCGAGAAATTTATAAAAGCCTACGAGTCAGATGCCAAGGCATTGGGAATTACTCCAGCCGATGTTCACCCCAGGGTGACGGAGCATATGGATGAGATCATTCAGTTTATTCTTAAACTAATAGAAAAAGGTGTTGCCTATATGGCTGACGGGGACGTTTATTTTGACACCACTAAATTCTCGGAGTATGGTAAGCTGTCTCATCAGAACGTCGAAGAGCTGCAGGCTGGTTCGCGGATCGAAGTGAACGAATCCAAAAGAAGTCCATTGGATTTTGCTTTATGGAAAAAAGCAAAACCCGGAGAGATCTGCTGGGAAAGTCCCTGGGGTAAGGGTCGGCCGGGTTGGCATATTGAATGCTCCGCTATGTCGATGAAATATCTTGGTGAAACCTTTGATATTCACGCTGGAGGCTATGATTTGACATTTCCCCATCATGAAAATGAAATTGCCCAAACAGAAAGCCTGACAGGAAAAATGATGGCCAAATACTGGCTCCACAATGGCTACATTAATATAAATAATGAAAAAATGTCTAAATCCCTTGGGAATGTCATCCGTGTCGTAGATCTTCTTAAACAATTTGAAGGGGAAGTGATTCGGTTTTTTATGCTTTCCACCCATTACCGAAATCCCATCCAGTTTAGCTATGATTCCCTTCAGCAGGCTAAAAACGGTTTGGAACGGATAAAGACAGGAGTGAGCAACCTAAAGCATCGTATCGCAACAGCTGTTAACGATCCTTTAGAAAACGAGATGAAGGAAAAAATTGATGAATTTCGCACCAGATTTATTGAAAGGATGGACGATGATTTTAATACATCAGACGCCATCGCCATTTTGTTTGACATGGTAAAAGAGAGCAATATTTACCTTAGACAGGAACAGGTTCATAAAGAGACGATCCAATCATATTTGCATCTGTTTGATGAGCTGGGAGAAGTGTTGGGATTTCAATGGATGAAAGAAGAGAGTCTTCTTGATCGAGACATTGAAAAGTGGATACAGGAAAGAAATGAAGCAAGAAAGGAAAAAGATTATGCAAGGGCCGATGAAATCAGGGATATGCTATTGGCTAAGGGAATTGTGTTAGAGGACACTCCGCATGGGGTTCGCTGGAAAAGAAAATAGGTGAGAACATGCATATAGAAATAGACCGTCACCCTTCTCAATTGCATCCTTTGGTTTTAGCCTATATTGGTGATGCGGTTTATGAAGTTCTGGTCAGGCAGAAGGTTGCATCTTTGGGGATATTAAAGCCGGAGAGACTTCATAAAGCGGCTACCAACTATGTTTCGGCAAAGGGACAGGCCTACATTCTTTCTTTCCTTTACGATGAATTAACTGAGGAAGAAAAGGAAGTGGTCAGGCGGGGAAGAAATACCAAATCCAAAACAAGTCCCAAAAATACGGATATCTTGTTATATCGGCACAGCACCGGATTTGAAGCACTGATTGGCTACCTTTTTTTAATGAAGAATGAGAAACGGCTCATGGAATTAATAAAAAAAGCCTTTGAAATCATGGAAATGAGGGATTTGCATGAAAGATTGGATCATGGGAAAGAACCCGGTCATTGAAGCCCTTAAATCAAATCATCCAATAAATAAAATATGGATATCTGAGGGTTCAGGCAAAGGACAGATGCAAACCGTTATTCAATTAGCAAAAGAACGGGGAATTGTGGTTCAAGCAGTCCCCAAAAGAAAATTGGATCAGTGGTCAGAGGGAAATAATCATCAGGGAGTAATGGCTTCCATTGCCGCCTATGAATATGCAGATTTTGATGCGTTATTGGAACAGGTAACAGCAAAGGAAACCTTTCCATTCTTTTTGATCCTAGATGAAATTGCAGATCCTCATAACTTGGGATCTATGATCAGGACAGCTGATGTTGTAGGGGCACATGGAGTGATCATTCCAAAGAGAAGGGCCGTTGGGTTAACTTCAACGGTTGCAAAGGCCTCTGCCGGAGCCATACAATATGTTCCTGTCACACGGGTAACCAATATCGCTCAGACGTTGGATCGATTAAAGGAAAACGGGTTATGGATAGTGGGTGCCGATGCCGGAGGAGACAAAGATTATCGGGAGATCGACTATAACATGCCTTTAGCACTTGTTATTGGAAGTGAAGGGAAAGGGATTAGCCAATTGAATCAGAAAAAGTGTGATATTCTCGTGCGTCTTCCCATGAAGGGGCATGTCAATTCCCTTAACGCATCGGTTGCAGCAGCCATTCTGATGTATGAGGTTTTTAACAAAAGATCCCCTCTGGCAATTGAAGGTGGTACCCATGGAACAAATATTAATCGTTGATGGGTATAATATCATCGGAGATTGGCCGCACCTGAGAGATATAAAACAGGAAAGTTTGGAAGATGCACGGGATATGCTGTTAAAGCAGATGGCTGAATATCAGGCCTTTTCTGGAATAAAGGTATATGTGGTATTTGATGCCCACAAGGTACCGGGGGCGGGAAAAAGTTTAAAAGAATTTAAAGTGACCATATATTATACAAAGAAGGATGAAACGGCAGATGAGTTGATTGAAAAATTGGTAAAGAAATTCTCTCACCGTAAGAGGGAGATCTACGTGGCTACATCCGATTATTTGGAACAGCGGATCATTTTTGGTTCAGGGGCTCTCCGAAAATCGGCTCGAGAGTTGTTGAATGAGGTAGAACATACGGAACGTGAAATTCACAAAAAAATACAAGAAATAAACAAAGAAAAGAGGGGTTGGAAAAGAGATTTTGGTGAAGAAATTGAGAAAATTTTCGAAAAATGGAGAAGGGGATTATAGCAGATTTGTTGACGCTTCAAGATTACATAATGTATAATTATTGATATCTGTAATCGAATGTTGTTTTTGCCGGAGGGATGAAAGTGAGCGTTGACCTCAAGGAAACAAATGTGTCTGGTTTCGACCAATATTCAGATGAGGAAATAGTTTTTTTCGTCCACGAAGGTGATGGAGAGGCATTAGAATATTTAATTAACAAGTACCGCAACTTTGTCAGGGCAAAAGCAAGATCCTATTTTCTTATTGGCGCGGATAGGGAGGATATTGTCCAAGAAGGAATGATTGGACTTTACAAGTCTATTCGAGATTTCAGAGGAGATAAGCTAGCTTCATTTAAAGCCTTTGCCGAATTATGTATTACCAGGCAAATTATTACTGCTATAAAAACGGCGACTCGGCAAAAGCATATTCCTCTTAATTCTTATGTTTCATTGGACAAGCCCATCTATGATGAAGATTCTGACCGAACCCTATTGGATATTATATGCGGACCCAAAGTAACAGATCCTGAAGAATTAATTATTAATCGAGAAGAATTTGATGATATCGAAGTAAAAATGAGTGAAATTCTAAGTGATTTGGAAAGACAGGTCCTTATGTTATATTTGGATGGACGCTCTTATCAGGAGATTGCTGTTGATTTGGATCGGCATGTGAAATCCATTGATAATGCGCTACAAAGAGTAAAGCGGAAGTTAGAAAGATATCTGGAGTTAAGGGATATTATTGTTTGATGTGTAGGGACAGGGCATGGTCAAATTGCCCTGTCTCTTTTTTATGTTTAAATGTGAATCCGGGTGGAGAAAATATCCATTATACTCCAAGATGAACTTGTGTCAAGCGTCAGTGAAAATGTCATATTAAAACGTCAGTGATTCTGTCACTTTTTTAGATGTTCTTCATCCCTTGAGGGATGCTAGCTTGTATCGCTCATTTCATCAAGGGTAAAGGCAAAGCCCTCGCTGTCGCTCGCCCTTGATTTCATTCACGATACAAGCTATTAGGGCCATTAAGGGATGAAGGATGACCTATCTGTTGTAACAG
>NZ_JAKIHL010000050.1 GCF_021608135.1 Microaerobacter geothermalis | reverse complement strand
GATCAGAGACAAACAGTAATTTGATATTCGTGCTCGCAGCAACAGGAATTTGTGCTCAATGATCGATGCTGTCCGTTTAGTTCGCGGGGTCTGATATTGCTACCACCATAAAGATTTACGACTTACCATTCCCCTGTTCAATTTCCATTATGAGAAGATGACGATGATACAGTAACTAGGTAACTACTGGATGGAATTATTTTCATGAGAATTTGTGACCCTGCGGGTCATGTAAGTTTAGTTCTGTCCATTTCTTCTCTGATTTAACTTAAGTTCCCCTCTTAATCTTCCATGGTGGAAAGGTCACCGGTTGGCAGTCCCAACTCCCAAGCTTTCAGAACCCTTCTCATAATTTTACCGCTTCTGGTTTTGGGCATTTTATCCCGGAATTCGATCATTCTTGGAGCCGCATGGGCAGCCAATCTCTCTTTTACGAACTTGCGAATATCTTCTTTCAGCTCGTCACTGGGATCAAAGCCTGCACGCAAGGTGATAAATGCTTTAATGATCTCACCTCGAACTGGATCAGGGACACCGATTACCCCCGCTTCAGCTACAGCCGGATGCTCTACCAGTTTGCTTTCCACTTCAAAGGGACCAACCCTCTCACCGGCGGTATTAATCACATCATCTACCCTCCCTTCAAACCAAATGTATCCGTCTTCATCCATATAGGCGGAATCTCCGGAAATATACCAACCTCCATGAATAAAATACTCCTTGTATTTTGCTTCATTGTTCCAAATTGTTCTCATCATGGCAGGCCATTTCGGCATAATCGCCAAATTGCCCATGTGATTCGGAGGCAATTCATTCCCTTCATTATCCACAATGGCTACTTTGATTCCAGGCAGAGGCTTCCCCATGGAACCTGGACGAATCGGCAAACAGCGAAAGTTGGCAGCAATAGTGGAACCCGTTTCTGTCATCCACCAGTTATCATGGATTCTGAGTCCAAGTACATCCAAACCCCAGCGAATTACTTCAGGGTTTAGAGGTTCCCCTGCCGACAAAATATGTCTTAGACTGGTCAAATCAAATTGTTTGGGAAGGTCATTTCCTTCTCCCATCAGCATGCGGAATGCCGTTGGTGCACTAAACCATACATTTACCCTATATTTCTCGATGGTCCCATACCAATCAGCAGGCTTGAATCGGCCTCCTCTGAGTACAACCGTTGCTCCATTTAACCAAGGAGCCCACATCCCGGCAGATGTACCGGTAACCCAGCCAGGATCAGCTGTACACCAGTAGATATCCCCAGGCTTTAAATCATAAACCCATTTTCCAGATATATATTGATGGCGCATGGCATCATGTACCTGCAATACTCCCTTTGGTTTACCTGTTGAACCAGAGGTATAATGAAGCAACATTCCATCTTCCCGATCAACCCATTCAATAATGTAGTCATCAGGAGCATTGGCCATTAAATCCTCATAACGAACCTGATTTTTCCCTGTTGCCTCATCTGCCCCAACCAGAATGACATGTGTCAAATCTGGCAGACTCTGTACAGGAATCCGATGGAGAAGTTGTGGCGTGGTGATGACGGCAACAGCTCCGCTGTCCAGAAGCCTGTCTTTTACCGCTTCTTCCATAAAAGCTTCAAATAAAGGACCAGCAATTAATCCTGCGCGGACTGAACCAATTAAAGCAAAATACAGTTCTGGACTACGGGGCATGAAAATAAACAATCGATCCCCCTTTTGCAAGCCCAGCTCTTTAATCCCATGAGCAAATTTACAAGAAAATGCTTTCACTTCCTCAAAGGTATATTTTTCATCCCTGATTCCATCGGTAAAGAGTAATGCGGTATCCTGTCCCCTTCCCTGTTCACAATGACGGTCAATCGCTTCAAAAACCATATTCACTTTCCCCGTCTCATACCAGGAAAAATATTTGTTCACTTCTTCCCAATCCATTGTGCGGCAAGCTTCTTCATAGTCCTTCAAATTGGCATTGGGGTCTAACATTTGGATCTCTTGTACATTTCTCTGCATCCATATCCCTCCACATTTTTCTCAAAATATAACAGAATCCATGACAATTCCTTCTGTTACATAACATTTTTCCTTATATTCTACACGAAATTTTAATTTCCTTCTTAATCTTCTGATTTTTTGTTTCTTTATTGTAACATGATCATGACAGCTTGTTTGAGGGAATTATTGACATGGTGTATATAATGTTTATCAAGTATAATAATGAAGTGTATATTTTATGTTTAGAAAGAGTGATATCTCATGTTATGGATCATTCTGATGATTACCCTTGCCATTTTGATTTATTTCGCTCACAAAAATACCTATCACATGCAGGTCAACAACATCTCCTTAACGGTACAGCCCAAGGATGGGATGATGGATAAAGATCTTCACATCCTCCATTTATCGGATCTTCATATGGAAAATATATCCATATCCCCTGAACATCTTTATGAACAGGTAAAGAATAAGCCCATTGATTTGATTGCGTTAACCGGAGATTATCTTGACCGTGCTAAGAATATTGACAAGTTTTTGACGTATGTGGATGTATTAAAAAAGCTAAATCCTTCCTATGGAATTTATGTTGTATTTGGCAATCATGATTATATCCTCAGAAAGCATCATTTCTCGCGTCTGAAGGATTCTTTAATTGAAAAAGGATGCCATGTTCTTCAAAACGAATCCCGCTCTATTCAAATCAATGGTCAATCCATTGAAATTATTGGGATTGATAACTTTAGCAACGGGAAAAGCGACTTGAATAAATCCTTTGAAGGAGTAGGAGACGGCATCCGAATTGTCCTTACCCATGACCCCAATGTGGTCCTCCACATGGATGATTATCACTTTGACTATCTGTTGTCCGGCCATTTCCATGGAGGACAAATATATTGGCCAAAGCCCTACCACCTGATCAAAATGGGGAAATTGGCAAGAAGAAATATTATTAAAGGGTTGCATTTCCATAAAAAAAGGGCCTTCTACATTAGTGAAGGCCTTGGTCAAACGGGATTTAACATTCGAGTAAAATCCCGTCCGGAAATTACTTTTCATAAGCTGACAGCAAAGAAGTCCGCCTAATTCATCTACTCGGCCTCCTGCTGTAGCAAACGGATAAGATACTCTCCATATTGATTGACCGAAAGAGACTTATTCCCGTTAAAGTATTTTTCAATTTCTTTTTCAATCATATTTTTTTTCTCACCATGGATAAATTGTCTTATAAAATCCTTTCCTTCGCTTAAGCGAATCAGTTCTCTATCCTGCTGGAACATGGTTAATCGTCTTTCGAGCCATTTTTTTAAAAGGGATAGGGATTTTTTGTTTTCCCTCGCTTGCTTTAATGCCAGCTCAATATCAATGACCCCATAGCCAAAATAAGGATCATATCCCGGTTCCCCCAAATCCTTAGTGCTGTTTCGAATCAGTTCCATGACCTGAACATTGGTTAAATACGGATTGGTTGCTCTGATCAATCCGGCTAGACCTGCAACATGAGGTGAAGCCATGGAGGTACCGGAAAGGGCAGCATACTGATGATCAGGAAAAGTGCTGGGGATATTTACTCCAGGAGCAGATACATCAATGTAGGGTCCGAAATTTGAAAAATCGGCCCTTGTGTCCTGAAACCCTGTGGCTGCTACCGCCAAAACTTCGGAATAGGCTGCAGGATATCCCGGTTGACTAGAGTTATCATTTCCGGAAGCTGCAACCAACACCGCATCCTTTGAAAAGGCATATTGAATCGCTTCTCTTACCACAAAGGAATCAGCATAATTGCCTAGGCTCATGTTAATCACGCTGGCTCCATGGTCGGCAGCCCAAATGATTCCCTTGGCGATATCAAAGGAAGAACCTTCCCCTGATGATCCGATCGCTTTAATTGGCATGATTTTGTTCAGCCACGTAATTCCAGCCACTCCTTCTCCATTATTCGTTTTGGCTGCGATAATTCCAGCAACATGGGTTCCGTGACCATGTTCGTCCCTCACATTCGAATTATCTTCAATGGAATTATATCCATCCACCAGCCGTCCTGCAAATTCGGGATGCGCCGGATCAATACCTGTATCAACAACAGCAATCACTACTCCTTCATTCCCCTTGGAAATTTCCCATCCCTGCTCACTATGTATGATCGGTAAATTCCATTGGTAAGTCTTATAAAAATAGTCGTTAGGTAGTAAATTGGGCAAATAAATATAGTGGGGTTCAACAAAAGAAACCTCTTTTCTTCCTTTGAAATATTGAATCAACTGACGGGTGGTCAGGCTGTTGGAACGAACAACGCATGTCTGACTTAATTTTCTCACCAGTTTGGCATCCGCATTCTTTAATATTTGCTGATGCTGTTCATTGGAAAGGGATCGGTTAAATTTTACAATCACTTCGTTTTTGATATAGTGGCTTTTGGGACTCCCTTTATCCATCGTTTCTACACCTAATCCGGTGGTTGAGGTGTAGAACGATTTTGTCATTCTTTTTTCAACGGATTTCAAATCAACAATAGTCATAAGCACTTTTCCATTTTTCAACGGAGAAAATAAAGGAATTTTATCCCTTTCTTTTTGAAGAGGAAAAGAATTTAACCAGATCTTGGCTTCTTCCTTTGATAAGATTCTCATCCATTTTATGGATATATCACCATTTTGAAGCACACTTATCTTAAGGCGACTGTCACCCCCAGATTTCGTCTCTTCATATTGGTTGGCCAAGCGGTCCAATCTCCGTTGATTTTCAAGAACCATTAACTGCTGACTGTGCATAATATCTTCCTTCAGAGTCGATTGAACCGTTAGCGTCGGATATTTCTTGGTTTCCGTTTTTACCCCCAGGATAGAGAATAAACTGAATGAAACGGCAAGAATTATGGTAATCCCATTTCCAATCCATTTTCTATATTCGCGCAAAATAACCACCCCGCTCTTCTACCTGTAGGGTGGTTTAAGTTGGCTTCTTTTATTCTGCGGACGTGTGAATCTTTAGTTCCATTCTATGGCTGAGGATCGTACAGGCAGTCCGGATCCTCGGAAAAAATCTCACGATGAGCCAAATAGCTCCTGAGGCGGCATCCTCCACATACCGTTAAATATTCACAGCTCCCACATTTTCCTGATGGCTCCAATTTACGTAACTGTTGAAAAATAGGGGCATCATTCCAGATGTCCTTTAACGGTACTTCTCTCACATTTCCGGCCAATTCCTTCAAATACCTGCAGGGATATACATCCCCACGATAAGAAATAAAACATTGTTTAATCCCTGAAACGCACCCTTTGGTAATCGACATTTCTCCAAAGGTTCTAGGTGATATTAACATTCCCATCTTCTCCGCCTCTTCCCGGATAACCCGGTAATAATAGGGAGCACAGATCGGCTTCAGTTCAAAAGGATAATTGATTGACCAATGAAATAACTGCCTTAAGATCTCATCAATCTTCTCGTTGTCCATATTCAAATGGTCGTCAAGCATTTGACTGCATCTGGCATTCATCCGAAAGTATACAGTAACGACAGCAACCCTTTGATCTTTTGCTAACTCCATCAGGAGAGGCAGTTCATGGACGTTGTCTTTTGTCAAGGTATAATTGTATTGAACACGAAAACCTGATTGGTTACCAATTTCTGTCGCATAAAGGACTGTATCAAAGCTTCCGTTTTTGCTATGAAAACGATCATGAGTTTCATGAGTAGCTCCCTCTAAACACAAATTGATCTGCCTTAATCCCATTTCCTTTAACTGCACAGCTTTTTCCTTAGTAAGCAAACTTCCATTGGTTGTCATGGAAACGGAAATATTCATCTTATCTGCCATCGCTATCAATTTCGGAAGATCTTGGCGAAGCAGAGGTTCTCCTCCTTGAAAAACCAGTTGAGCGGCAGACATCTGTCCTATGTCCCGAATTACATCCATGGCTTCATCTGTATTTAATTCCTCTGTGTAATCGCAAGCTGATTTCTTGAGGGTACAATCAAGACAAGGCGCATTACACCTTTTTGTAATTTCCCAATATACAATTTTTGGTCCTTGGTTGAGAAATCCAAGCTTTCCTTTCACTTTATCATCTTCTCCCCCCTGTATTCATTTCTAGTATACTGGAAAATTGAGCATATTCGTTTGAATAATTTATGAACAAACTGAGCCCTCGACGTACATCTTTTACTATAGGGCTAATTCCCGTTCTTTAGCCTCTTCGCTAAGTACCAATTCGACGGCTGTCCTTAGTGAATTCTTTGATATGAAAATACATGTTCATATCAATTTGTGACCCTTCGGGTCATGGAGGTTTAGTTCCGTCTATATAGAAAAAAATAGAGTGTAATTAGCTTACACTCTATTTCCTTTCGTCTGGGGACAATGGAAGGTTCCAGGTAAAATCCATATTCTGCAGCAATGGACTTTCCGCCAAAGATAATACGACGGTCTGCTTCTCTTCTGAAATCAAGGGATTCCCCTGATCATCAAGCTTGGGAAAGACAATAACCCCAGATCGGTGATGCCCGTCATTATTCACATCAATCCATTCAACTGGTTTTATTATTTTGTCCTCAACCAAAAGGGATGTCAGCTGCTTTATGTTCAACTGGTTCAAGTCTCCCTCATGGGTATCCATTGAAAAATGGATCAAAAGATGATCTTTGAAATGAACTTTTTGTTCGGGCTGTGTGATCTCGGGAGTTAGAAAGACTGCAGTAAAAATGATCCCTTTCTGCTCCTGAATGACTGAAAAATCCTTTAGATCCGGATCTGTTTGATCTGCATCATCTGCTCCATCTGCTTTTTCGACAGGCTGCCCGGTCTCAACCGGTATTTCCTCATAATCCTTTAATCTCTCTTCCACCAAGTCTGAAGTATTTAAGAAAATAAGCCAAGCTGATCCGACTGCAATGGCAATAGCAACTAATATCCACTGGGACTTTTTCATGAACTTAACTCCCCTATCGAAGTGAACTAAACCAAAAGATGCAGAATTAAAGATTCACACGTCCGCTATTGGAGTTCGTCTAAGGAAGTGATTCAGGTCCGCTTCAATTCTAAAGAACGGTGCCCTCAAAAACACCTGGGTATTTCAACGATGGCGTCAGTTTGAGGGCTAATTCCCGTTCTTTAGTCTCTTCGCTTAAGTGCGAACTCGAAGTCTGTCCATATGAATTCTTTAATTCCGTCTATTTAGTTCCATCCATATAATCTTGGCTATTGATGATGATATTTCACTTTGTTCTTTTTGCCGTTTTACCCTTGGCAATCGCCTTGCTGCTGTTCATTGGTGATTTCTTCGTATAGAGATAATACATAAAGAACAGTGCCAACAGGATGACGATCATACTTGTCCACTGAGCCGCCGTCCAGTTGAAGAGATAGCGAGGGGTGTCTCCCCTTAAAAACTCCAGCATGAATCTACCAAAAGAGTATAGGATGTTATAGGTCAAGAAAATATACCCTTTCGGCATTTCCCTCTTGGATAAAATCAAGACGATGGCAAAAACAATCAAATCCCACTGGCCTTCCATCACTTCTGCTGGCCAAAGGGGCTGGCTTCCATAAGTGGCATATGCCATGGTTCCTTCCGGATACACCAACCCAAAACTGGAACCAGTTGGGGAACCGAAGGCATCCCCGTTCAGGAAGCAGGCAATTCTCCCAACGGCCTGACCAAGAATGATCCCAGGTGTAACTATATCAGCAAATTCCCAGAAAGGAATTTTATGCTTTCTCGTATACCATATTCCAGTAACAAACCCCCCCACAAGTCCTCCTTGAATGGAAAGACCGCCGTTCCAAATCATCAAAATCTCATTTAAATTTTTGGAGTAATATCCCCACTGGAAAAAGAAAACTTCCCATAACCTAGCCCCGATGATCGCTCCAATCACCACATAAACTGTCATGTCCAATACATGATTTTCAAATTTTCCATACTGACGAGCCATAAAGTGAGCCACACCCACACCTAAAAGAATGGCTATGGCCACAATCACTCCATAGGAGCGCAATTCAAAATCTCCAATGGTTAACAATACTTGGTACATGTGATCCCTCCATCGATATCATTCAGAACTCTAAATTCAATCGTTCCGTTCACCTATAGAGTAAAATTAAAGAATTCTCTTTAATTTCATCCAATATAAATAACTGAACCTGATTAAAATACCCTGTTATTTTAGCATATCGCTATTAAAATTTTATTAAAATATCATGAAAGTTTCATGGAGAATCCTTATTAAAGCATCTTTTTTATTAAGATCTCTAACTCCTCCTGACCGATGGCTCCCGAATACTTATAAATCACCATCCCATCCCTGTTTATAAAAAAGGTTTCGGGAATCCCTGTGATTTGATAGGTTTTAGCCACTTCTCCCTGCTCATCTAAAAGAATCTGGTAGCTAACACTAAAATCCTTTATGAATTTCCGAACATTTTCCACCGATTGCTCGGTATTGGTTAAATTCACACCCAAAAAAATCACATCTTCCTTATACTTTTCATACAGCTTAACAAAGGTGGGGGTTTCTTCACGGCAAGGAGGACACCATGATGCCCAAAAATTAAGAACCACCGGCTTGCCCTTTAATTCAGACAAGGTCACTTCCTGACCATTGATATCCAGCAATGAAAAATCGGTAGCCGGATAACTCTCATACTCCTTGGATAAAAACAGGGAAGCATACTTTAATTTCTCTTCCTGCTGACCCACATACCATTTTATACCGATGACCAATGATGCAATCACGAACAAGGTTACGGCCCATCTCACTCTTTTCATCATCAAGTTACACCTCCCTAAAGGCAATAATAGGGTCTAGATTGGCTGCCCTAATTGCCGGGTATAAGCTTGCCAAAAGAGAGATAGCAATTGAGGTCAAGATCGTATATGACAAAATGGGTATGATCGGAATGGCTTCAACCATTAACCCCTCCAATAAATCGCTTTTCTCAATGATACGGGCCGATCCGTAGGCCAGGACAAATCCCAGGATGGCGGACAGCCCGCACAGCAGGGATAACTCCGATAGGATCATGGATACGATATGCTTCTTTCGATAACCGATGGCTCTAAATACACCGATTTCTTTTACTCTCTCATGAATCAGGGACATGCTAAAAATGAAAATAATCAGACTGCCCAGAAGTACGATAACCAGAGTAATAAAAAAAGTATACTTGATCAAATCAGATACGATGGAGTATCGAGCCGTATTTCCATCTTTTATTTGTTTAATCTCCACATTTTTTGTGATCGGACCGATGATCCCTTTAAGTTGGCCGATCAACTGATCGGGTTGTTCGGTCTTTACATACAAATCAATATAGTGAATTCCCTGGCCGCTTTCCATCGGGTAAAAAATAACCTGATCATCCTGGGTTCCCGTTTCCTTTAATAACCCGGTTACAACAAAAATTTCACCGTTCATTTCCATGGAATCACCCAAATTTAATCCATATTGGGCAGCAAAACGAGAGCCCAAAAGCAATTCATGCTGTTTTTCAGGCATGGCCCCCTCTATTTCCCACCACTCTTTCAATCGTGCCTCTTCCTTCATATTTAAGGCAACCATTAAAATTTCATGATCCTGATATCGGGAAATATCGACGCGCTTTGGAGAGAGGGCAATCATTTGCAACGGATCGCGAAGTTTGTCCAGTGCGGTTAAAACATCAGGGGACATCAGCGCTGCTTCTCTGACCACTTCTGTCCCCACGTTAATCCCTTGATAGGATAAAGTTAATTTTTCCGTTGGTGGGGATATGGAGAATTTTACTCCCATCTTATTAGCTTGATCCTCAAAATTAGCCTTCATTCCCAAGGTCAGCAGGAACAAAACCACAATGACCGAAATAGATAATGTGATCGTTAATAGAAAAAAAAGGGTCTTATATTTTTTTACGAAAATATTTTTATATACAATCGTCAACAGATTCATCAACCATCACTCTCCAGCATTCCATCCTTCACCCGGATGGTCCGCTTCACATAGGCCAGGTTTTCAGGATTATGGGTGACCATAATAATGGTTAGTCCTTCCTGATTTAAAGACTGAAAAAGTTCCATGATTTCAACACTGGTTTTAGAATCAAGACTGCCTGTCGGTTCGTCTGCCATAACAATGGGGGGCTGATTCACAATGGCTCTGGCAATGGCTACCCTTTCTTGCTCCCCTCCGGACAGTTGATTGGGTAAACGATTGATCTTGTTTCCAAGGCCTACTTTTCTCAATACCACCTCAGCCATTTCCCTCTGTTGATGTTTAGAATAGTTAGAAATCGCCAAGGGTAGCATTACATTTTCCAGTGCCGTCAGATAAGGGATCAGCTGAAGTTGCTGAAACACAAATCCGATATATGTCCGACGAAAATCGGCCTGCCTTTCAATGGGCAGACGGTATACATCAATATCATCGATCATTAATTTCCCTGATGTAGGAGGATTAAGCACTCCCAGAATCGTAAGGAGAGTGCTTTTTCCTGATCCGGAAGGACCCATAACTGCCGCGAAATCCCCGAAATCAATGGAAAGAGACACATCATGCAATGCAATGACTTCCCCATCGCCGTCTTTATATGTTTTTCTAATATCTATTGCTTCTAACAGTGCCAAGATTCTCTCCCCCTATATATGCCTTAAGGATTCAGTGGGTACCATCCTGGATGCCTGAACCGCCGGAATGAATCCTGAAATGATTCCCAATATTGTTGATGACAACAATATCACACTGCCAAGAAGATAATCCCATGATATCGTCGGTGCAGAAACCATAAAAACAGGGGATAACCCTTTGGCTAAGAGTGTACCGAAGATAAATCCAGTAAAGCCTCCGAACAACCCCACAATGGCTGCTTCGGTTAAAACCATTTCTGCTACATGGGATTTCCGGTAACCGATTGCACGAAATACACCAATTTCCCTTGTTCTGTCTTTTACGGATGCCATCATAGTTAAGGTAACAACCACCACTCCAATCATTACAACAATAATTGAAATGGCAGTAGCCAATTGGGCGAAACGGTCGATGGTTTGTTCCCTAGCCTTAACCGCATCCTTCATGGCAATGACATTCGTTTCAGGCAGCTTCTCCTTGATTTGCTCGATGATTTGCGGCAAAGGGCAGGTGGTGCAATATGCGGCCACTTCAATGAAGGTAAGCTGATCCGGACGGTTAAATAGGGTTTGGACGGTCATGATATTGGCATAGATCATGTTATCCTCTTCTGTTCCCTGTCTGTCAAGAACCGCAGTAATAAGGAACTCTTTTTCTTTAAAGGTTAACGTATCTCCCGTTTTCTTTTCTAACTGCTCTGCTGCTTCACTTCCCAAAAGTATTTCATTTTCCGCAAAGGGCCATTTTCCATCCAGCTTCCACCATTTTTTCAGCTGTTTTTCAAATTGAAAATAAACTCCCGCTACAACATAAGGGGTTCCTTCGATATCAACAGGCTGAAGCAATTTAGGAGCAACCGTCGCTATATTCTCCTTATTGGGAATGGTATTGATCAGAATGTAGTCCTGGGAGGTAAGCATACTCTCCTTCCCTTTTTTAGGAATGGTGATATTCCCATAGGTCAAAGCGCTATTGGACTCTTTCGGGGTAATGATAATATTCGGACCGATTTCATCAAAGGCATTTCCCACTTCCAAATTCATGGTTTTTACTAATAGATATAAGGAGACGACGGTGGTCATTGCCAATGAAATTCCCAATACCAAAAAGAAAAAATGGCCTTTTCTCCTCTGAAAATGTTTAAAAGCAATCGATTCCAGCCTCATATGCAATCTTCCTTAGATAAAGTCTTTCTTACATTCCCGTCACATTAACCACTTCTCTTGGTTTCCAGTTTTCAATGACGGTTTTTTCCACTTGTATGATGTCATTCTCCACCGTATAAGGAATTTCCTCAGGAGGATAGTTGACACAGCCGCCCCATACCCCTTTTAAATCATTCAATCTCCATACGGAACCGCACGTTTCACATATTAAGACCTTGTCATCAGTGGTTCCGTCAATTCTGAAGGTTTCTGAACGACAGGGTTCACAATAGCTGACGGTAACCACCACTCTCCCTGCCGGAGAAATGTAGGACATCAGCGGAAGCCGGAAATCCCCATTAGTGTATTCTGTAAAAATCAACCGCCTGTTCTTTACCTCATCCAACTTGATGGTCACATATTGATCCGTCATTTGATGTTCAATGGCAGTCATGGGTATCACTGAGTCATATTTTACAGCCTGACCGATATTAAAGTTTCCAGCCACATATCTTGTTCTGGGAATATTGTTGGCGTTGGCTGTAATAAACCATGTGATCCCCACAACGGCAATAAGAACAGTTAATAGAATCACAATAAAATTATTTTTTCTCCTCCGTTTGGCCAATTGCATAAATTCTTCTTTCTTAATGGAAGTGTCATCCAATCTGGGTTGTTCCCCCATTCTTTTTCTCTCCCTTCCGTCCCTGTTCCTCATAAATTTCCTGCAACAAAGCCATTTCTTCTGCAAGCTTTTTCTGTCTTTTTCCCATTACCATCAGATAAGCAAAAAGAAGCAGAAAAATAATCGTATAAGCTGCAAATAAATAACCCATTAAAGTCCCCTCCTTAAAGAACATATTCTCTTACTTGTTCTTTCAACTGTTCTAATTTGATCTTCATATGCTGCAAAGCTATTCCGCGATTTAGCAAGACGATATAAAGAATCGTAAACAGCACCACACTGGTCAGCAAGGTGACCATCATGGAGGGTTCAATTCCTCCACCTGTCTGATCCACTCCCTCGCCAAAAACAACTGGATGCAATTTGGTTCGCCACCATCGAATGGACATGTAAACGATGGGAACATCAATGAAACCAACGATACCAAAAACGGCAGATAATCTCGCCTTTTTCTCCCAGTCACCATCCATTTCCCTTACCATCAGATAAGCAAGGTAAATAAACCATAAAATCAAAGTGGTCGTTAATCGAGGTTCCCACGACCACCAGGCATTCCATGAGGATCTGCCCCATATGGGTCCGGTGATTAAAACAATCGTGGTAAACAATACCCCAATTTCCGCTGATACACTAGCAATGACATCATATTTTCTGTTTCTGGTTTTCAAATAAAAAATACTGGTAATAAATACAACAAAAAAGGCCAGGAAGGCATTCCATGCAGATGCAACATGGAAATAAAAGATTTTTTGCACGACCCCGAGCATCTTATCTGGCGGAACCCAGGGAAATACTAAATAAAGGGCGATGATCATACCCACAAACAAGATGGGAAGGGTGAGTTTTTCCCATTTAAAAGCATATCTCTCCATGAACGTCACACCTCCAGTAAATAATCAAAGAGAAGCATTGGAATCACAAAAAATATCACATCAAAGACAAGGATCAACCGCAGCCAGGAATAACTGGAGGCTACGTTTTCCCCGCTTAACAGGATTCCAGTGGTTTCCACAGCCCCAATAATTAGGGGAGTTACAATCGGAAATAAAATTAATGGCAGCAGCAATTCACTCGACCTGGAATGGGCTGACAATGCCGATAAAAACGTGCCGATGGCAATAAATCCGAAGGTGCTGGATACGACAACCGTAAGAAACGGGAAGAGATTTCCCTGCCATCGGTAATCAAATAACACATACAACAGCGGAATGGAAATAAGTTCCACAATGGATACCATCAAAAAATTGGCCAACATTTTCCCCACATAAATGGCTGAACGATCAACAGGGATCAGCATCATACCCATGAGACTGTGATTCAATTTTTCTGAAACAAAGGACCGATTTAATCCTAAAATTCCAGAAAACACAATCATCACCCACATCATGCCAGGAAATACTTCCTTAACTGTCGCCCGCATCGGATCAAAAGCAAAGCTGAAGATCACAATAACCAAGGAAGAGAAAATAACCATGGTGCTGAACATTTCCTTGGTTTTTATCTCCGATGCAATCTCCTTTCCAATAATAGTAAAAAGAACGTTTAAATATTTCTTCATCATCAACCCTCCACCGCTTCATGATATACCCGCAGCAAGCTTTCCATTGAATGTTCACGGGGGTTGAGTTCCATTTTGATTAAGCCTTGGGATAAAATCACGATCCGATCTGACAACTTTAATGCTTGCTCAAAATCATGGGTGACCATCAACAGCGTGCATCCCTTTTTCTGCAAATCCTTCATGACCTGCTCAAATATTAAATTGGCCTGCTGATCCAAGCCAGTATGAGGCTCATCCAGCAGTAAAACTGAAGGCTGATGAATAAGGGCTCTGGCTATAGCCAATCTTTGTACCATTCCTCTCGAGAAAGAGGCTATCGGATCATTTTTAACATAGTAGAGGCCTACCAATCTTAGACTTTCTTCTATCCTGCGGTTCAATTCCTTTACTCCATACAATTTTCCATAGTATTTAAGATTCTGCCAGGCCGTTAAATGATCATAAAGCAGGCTGTGATGAGCAAGATAACCAATTCTTTCACGAACGAGATTGGGTTTTCGTTTTACATCAATCCCTTCCACTTCTACTACTCCGTATGTGGGATTAGTTAAGGTGCCGATCACTTTCAACAGGGTGCTTTTTCCTGCTCCATTGGGACCCAAAATGGTAAGAAATTCTCCTTTATTTATGGTCTGTGAAATGCCTTTTAAAATATATCTTTCACCAATTTTTTTCTGGAGCTTATGGATCTTAATCATTCTGTCAGCTCCCGAAGCTGGAGTTTCACATGGATCAATTGCTCCTTATAAGCATTTCGCTTATCCCGATACACCGATTCAGGAATATTTCCTTTCTGATGGGCCTCGTCCATTTCCACAATCTTCTGCATCAGAACCTTTTGCTTTAACAGAAGCTTGTCAAAGAGATCATCCTTCTCATTTCTAGAAGCCTCCAGACGTTCCTGCTCCATCATTCGATAACGTATATATAAAGCGATTCCCGAAATAACCACAACTCCCAAGATGATTAAAAAAATATGGGGATTCATGGAACGCAAAGGTGATTGGTACCACACCCGAATATGTCCAGGATTGTGAAATTGGGGAGCCTGTTTGGAAATAACGGGTTGGGTTGAACCTCCCATATT
The DNA here is from genome assembly GCF_021608135.1 of Microaerobacter geothermalis. Lineage (NCBI taxonomy): Bacteria > Bacillati > Bacillota > Bacilli > Caryophanales > Bacillaceae > Microaerobacter > Microaerobacter geothermalis. The sequence goes on along the minus strand of NZ_JAKIHL010000050.1, from coordinate 5,356 downwards.
CATTCCGGCCATGTCATCTGTAGCCGGTTTCAATAAAAACTGAATATCCAACGGTTCTTCTGCTTTTACATCTTTAGCCGTATAGTATTTATAGGTATTGTCATTGATGGTCACTGGTTCGTTGGTTGTAAATCTCTCACTAGCAATAGAGAGGTTCATTGCTGCCGGAATCAGAATATTTAAGGTATCTACATCATAGTTTTGGGTAAATGACAAAGTCCGGTCACTGTTGAAGTCAGGGATTTCATAACTGTAGCTGATGTCCGTTGATGTTTGGTCACCGGTATCAAATGTTGCGGTAAAACCTTTCGGTAACTGCTCCAATTCTTCTGCCTTTTCAAACACAAGATTGGTTGCCCCCTGGGGCAAAGTGCTTGTAAACGTAATTTTTTCAGGAAGGTTTTGATTCGCTGGATTTTCAAATGTAATAATTTCGTAGATTTTTAATGTTGTTCCTTCCCCGGAAATGATCAAGTGTTTAAATTTCATATGAAAAGAATCCTTAGACTTGCCCATCGCGACATAGGAAAAAGAAAGTAGAAAGATCAGAGGAATCATCATCAGCAAGAGTATATAATATTTTCGCGTATACAAATGTGACATGATTATCCCCTCTTTTCCTGTTTTAGCTTGGAAAGCTGTTCACGAATTTCTTTTTCGATTTCTAGTTCCACCTGTTTGGTCATATCGGCAACACTTTCCTCTTGGATACCCTTTTCCTCTTCTTCCTTCATCATTTTTGCCGCTAAGTTTTTATATTGACTTGACATCTGCTCATAATCTTCTTTGGATAATTTATTAGTTAGATAGTCAAACTCCAATTCATTCAAAGTGGTATAAATGGTTTCCATACTCACTTTTTCATTTCCCATATGAGCCTTATGGGGAACAACTTCTTTCTTTAATAAAGGATCTGCCACGATATAAAAGGACAGAATAAATAAGATAATTAAGAATATCGTAGAAAAAATCATTTTCTACTCCCCCTAAAAATACTTTTTTCGCTCTTCATCAATCATTGCCTGATATATTTCCTGTTCCATCTCGTTTTCCAGTGCCTTTACCTCCCCGACTCTCACCCTCCGATAAATCCATCGGTCCACGGCCAAATAAATGAGGAGAGCCCCGGCCAATAGTGCGACGAAAGGCAATATCCATGCCGTTAAGCTGAATCCCTGTTTAAGGGGTTCCCTTAACACACCTTCTCCATAAATGGAAATCATATAGGAAATAATCTCATTTTCAGTCATTCCTTTTTTGATCATTCCATCCAGATCAATCCTCATCTGTTCAGCCGTCGGATTAGTGCATATTTCCAAAGCCATCTCACAGCCATCCACACAGATAAATTCCTTTTCTAATTTTTGAAACAGCGGATGATTATAATTGATATGTTCTCCGGCTATTGCAGGTCCCGGAGAGGAAACAAGAAACACAACTAACCCAATGACTCCAAGGACCGCCAACTGCCACCATTTCATACGGATGACCCCCCGTCGGAATTCACCACATACTTCGGTGTGTATTTTGGAGTAACGTTACCGTAGCGGCCAAACCATACGGCAAATACTGCTCCAATGATCACCACGGCTGCTCCAATCCAAATCCAGATGACTAATGGGATTACTTTGACTTCAAAGGTTGCGCGACCATCATTTTCCCATCCGCTTAAGACGACATAAAGATCTTCTCTAAAGGTACTGTATATGGCAATTTCCGTCGTGGGCATCGGCCAGTATGAATAGAAGACTTTTTCCGGTTTAATGATGCCTAAGTTTTTTTCACCGTCTTTGATCACGCTTAACTCAGCATATACCACATCATTCTTGCCTTCTTTTCTCTCGGCAATATTTTCATAGGTTAATTTGTAATCACCTATGGAAACAGATTCTCCGAATCCGAGAGTAACGGTCACCTTTTCCTGAAATTGGCTATAACCCATAATTCCAAGAGCCATCAGCATAATACCAAGGTGAACGATATACCCCCCAAAACGGCGGCGATTTCTAGTGATTAACCGGAAAAATGCAAGGAATACATTTTCATTGGTCATTTTTTTTCTGGCTCTCGTACCCCTTATGAATTCAATGAGGTGAGTAATGATGACAAAGGAAATGATCGGAATAATGAGCAAGGCCCAGAATTCTCTTACCCCCATAAAATAGATCGTCAAAAATAAGCTGAAACTTAGAGCAACAGGTACAAAGAAGTTATTTCTAAGCTGATTCCAGGTTGATTTCTGCCATGCAATCAACGGACAAATTCCCATCACAAGGATTAATGCACCCAGAATTGGAGCACTCACTTTGTTATAAAAAGGAGGTCCCACTGTCACTTTGGTGCCTGTCACCGCTTCGGAAACGATTGGAAAGATGGTGCCCCAAAAGGTAGCGATAAATGTTCCCACTAAAAGCAAATTGTTTACCAAGAAACTGCTTTCCTTGGAGAGAAACGATTCAAATACTCCTGAATCCTGCTTGAGGAGATGTAAACGTGTGAATAGAAAATACAGAGAAATAACGGTAGCCAAGCCTAGATAAACAAGGAACCATGTTCCAAGGGTTCCGTCCGAGAAAGCGTGAACAGAGGTTAATATGCCGGAACGGACCAAAAATGTTCCAAATATGCTTAATAAATAAGTCATAATGATCAGAACCATGTTCCAAATTTTTAACATATTCTTTCTTTCCTGAATCATTACGGAATGAATAAAAGCCGTCCCCGTCAACCAAGGCATAAATGATGCGTTCTCAACGGGATCCCACATCCAGATACCGCCCCAGCCCAGTTCCTGATAAGCCCATGCTCCTCCAAAAAAGTTCCCTAAAGTTAAAAACAACCATGCGATAACTGCCCATCGGCGGGTAATCTTAATCCAAAAATCATTGTTCACGTCCCGTACAAACATGGCTGCCATGGCAAAGGCGAAGGGAACGACAAATCCTACATAACCCAAATAAGTCGTCACCGGATGAAGCATAATTCCCGGGTTCTGTAACAGGGGATTTAACCCTTTTCCATCCTGAACGGCCTCTGGATTTAAAGCAAAAGGATTGTCCACAAAAACCAACAGGAACAGGAAGAATATACTGTTGGCCACAAGCACTGCTCCCACATACGGAACCAGTGGGTTATCCTTTAGTTTTCGGTGATACATATTAATGACAGTGTAAATACTTAGGGTTAACGCCCATAAAAGGAGAGATCCACCATTGCCAGCCCAGAAGGCTGTCAGCTTATAAAACATAGGGAGGTCAATATTGGTATACTGGGCCACATATTTGACGGAGAAATCGCTAGTTCCCAGCAAATACCACAAGATCAATGATGAAAGGGACACTATGATTAAGACAACGATGGTTCCTCTTTTCGCACTGTGAATCAGCCTTTCATTTTTCATTCGAATGCCTAACAAGAAAGCAATGAATGCATATACTGAAAAAGCTAACGCCATATACATACCAACAAAACCGATTTGTGACAACATGAAGCTTTCTCCTTTCTTAATTTACGAATAACTATAGATGTGGGACTAAGGATTCACACGTCCGCTAGTCGAGCTCGGGCAAAAATGATTCAATTCCGCTTCAAGTCTAAAGAACGGAGCCCTCAAAAAACATCCGGGTATTTCAATGTTGGAGTCAGTTGAGGGCCAATTCCAGTCATGAGCCTCACTGCTTAATAAAGTTTCATCTAATCAGGTTTCTTTGCTGTTGCTGTCACTTTCACCCGGTGCCTCATATTTGCTGGGACATCTGGTTTTTACCGTTTCAGCAATAAAGAGATTTTGTTCAGGATCATATTTGCCGTCGGCAATGACAATGACATCATGAGAGAAATTATCGGGTCTGATTCCGTTGTATCTCACATTTAGTGGTGTTTTCTGATCATCCAATATGGTAAATTCCAGGAGGATTTTATCCGCATCCCAATGAATACTTTGTTCATTTAAATTTCCTTGGAGGGTAATAAATTTATCCTTATATTTGTCAGGGTTATTTATCAATTCCGTAATGGTCAATTCCACACCAGTCTGTGCAGGAGTAGAAGTAAACAACAGGACGAGAATGGCTCCCATGATGACAAATGAACCAATGATAATTTTTGTATTTTTACTCATATTGATCACCTGCTTTTCTTAAGATTCTTCATCATTTTCTGATAAGTACTCTCATCAATCTTTCCGTCCAGCAGCATTTTTCTTAATTTTTTCTTCTCCTTTTCCAATGAAGCATGACTCTTGGAAGATTTTTGTACCTTCAGATCTTTGCCATTGACCGGCACCGCTTGTTTATTCTTTAACCCTAGGTAAAGCAGAAAACCGAAGACCAGTATGGAAATGGCAATGATCACGAATCCGGTACTAAAATTTTTATTTTTACTTTGTGGAATCGGTTGTGCAGAGGAGGTTTCGTTCATCTGTACCGTTTCCTTTATTTTTTTCGTAGGGAGATTGTCTTTTTTTACATAAGACACGGTATACGTAAATTCCTGATTCGGTTCCACATCATTCAGATAGTATTTGTAGTACATTTCACCATTTACATCCAAGGTTTTTGTTTCCTTCGGACTGACTTGAAAGTTGTCTGCCCTCAAAGGTTTCACGATATCCACATTTAACACTGGTATTTTATATTGCTGGGAAAAAGTATAGGAGAACGTTTTTGTTGTATCCCCTTGAATCGGATTGGTAAAAAATTCAACCATCACCGGAAACTCCTCCCCCGGTTTAATCACCCGGGATGGAATAAAAGAAACGGTCTTTTCCTTCTCATTAATTTCATAGGGTTGACACAGCATTCCCTGCTCCGTTTCACAAACCATGTTTATGACAAAATTAGGGGCATCCGTTGGGACAGAAAAGGTAATTGGCCCTTTAAAATCTTTCCCTGTATCATTCACCATGGTTGCATAATATCCGATTAATACAGAAGGGGTATCAGCTGGCCACTTTTGGGGAACATCATTTTCCGGCATGATCTGCACTGTGATATCTTTAATGGAAAGAGTTTGGGACCCTTCGGCAAAGACAGGACTTATCGCGAGGAAAATTAAGAGAAACACAGGAATAATCATCGCATTTTTTTTATACATTTCTTTCACCCTTCCTAATAGTTGCCATCCAATATTTCTAGTATTAATATAAATAAAAACCGGGATGAATTATATAAGGTTGAAACAAATGTAAAAAAGAATCCATGGTTTCTCCATGGATTCTCCTCAGTTTTTAGTTGAGTCCATATAATTGTGTAAAAACGGAGTCTCTTTAAAAAATAAGAGAGCCATTTCAAAAACCCTCGGTTAGAATGAAGTTGTCCAGACAACATTCCAGGAGAGGGGATTTTGAAAATGGCTC
>NZ_JAKIHL010000049.1 GCF_021608135.1 Microaerobacter geothermalis | reverse complement strand
CTGTTACAACAGATAGGTCATCCTTCATCCCTTAATGGCCCTAATAGCTTGTATCGTGAATGAAATCAAGGGCGAGCGACAGCGAGGGCTTTGCCTTTACCCTTGATGAAATGAGCGATACAAGCTAGCATCCCTCAAGGGATGAAGAACATCTAAAAAAGTGACAGAATCACTGACGTTTTAATATGACATTTTCACTGACGCTTGACATATAATTATTCTTAAACGACCGATTTTAATTCTTCATGGTAAATATCATTGGGTGATCGATATCCCAATATTTTTCTGGGGAGCGTGTTGCACCAGTTTTCCACGTAGACAATAAGTGACTCGTCGATGTCGTCAATTGATTTGCCCTTGGGGATGAATCGACGGATCAGTCCATTGTGACGCTCGTTTGTTCCTCTTTCGCTCGATGTGTAGGGATGGGTGTAATACACTTCTACTTGTGCTGAGTCAATAGCATGACTTGTTGCATTTGATTTTACAATGAACCAAAATAAAAACACTTCTCATAAAAGAAGTGTTTTTATTGCGTTCATCTAATAAATTTTCAATTTATGAACAAATTTCATTCCGTTTCACTTTTTCCCCAATTAGGTATTCCTATTCTGTATACACCCCTGGTTTCAATCCCTCCAATTCCATCTAAGCCGGTCAGGGAATTTTTTATCACATCCATTGCCTGTACGGATTGGGCAATGGGGGTAAAGGCAGGCTTTTGGATCACATAAACAGGATCTAAAGCATGGATATTTACTCTTTCGGGAGAGCTGGCATAATTGGCTCCCGCATCGATGATTGCTTCAAAGTATGACTGACAAGCTCCTGCAAAAATAATAAGTTGATCAAAGCTTCTCTCCCATTGTCTTGCCTGTTTCACTGCATCTACATAAAATCTGGAATTATAATAGCTATTTATATCATTGCGATTCTTACCCTTAATAAAACCGTCATGCCCCGTGATGACAAGAATATCAGGTTTTTCTTGCTGTAAATATTTTAACACCCTCATTGGCATTTCCTGTTCTGATACACTTACTCCATAAGCTGGAATATTCATCTCTTTGTAGCTCTGCAAACATTTTTTTAAATAACCAGGATCCCCATCCAAGTGAAGGACTTTACCTGGTAATTCTATGAATGAAGGAGATGCCGGATTCGTCTCTCTTTGAAACCATTCAAGCTTTTCCCGCATCAGCCTCCTCTCCTGAGTGATGAGCCGTTTTGATTCCTCTTCCCAGTTTTGAATTGCCATTTTTTTTTTTGCAATTTCTTCCGACTCCATTTTGATTAGATCATCAAGGGGAGCATCAGCATATAATCGGTATTCAATTCCTTTGATTACTGCGATTCCTTTTGCCTTGTTAATTTCTACTACCTTGAACAAGATATCATGACCATAGGATTTGCGGGCGACGATATCCCCGATATGAATCATAAAAACCACCCTCCTTCCTGCTCTACATATGTATGCCAGAGCCCAAAGAAGGGTGATTCGTCTATCCATTGCTCAAGATTATTTTATCATCTTTTGTTCAGCAAAACGGTTACTTATTGCAGCAAATTCATCGATGGATAATGTTTCTGCCCTTCTACCGCCATTAATAGATAAAGAGTCAAGAATCGCTTTAACTTGTTCTTTTTGTCCCCTTAAATGGAGATTATTTAACAGGTTATTCATTAAGGTTTTTCTCCTATGAGCAAAGGAACCTCTAATGACCCGAAAAAATAAAGGCTCATCGATTACCTCAACAGCCGGTTTTTCACGTAGGGTAAGTTTGATAATCGCAGACTCCACTTTGGGCTGGGGAACAAATACAGATTTGGGTACGGTCATTTCATAAGAAGGAACCGTGTAATACTGGATGGCAATGCTTAGGGAACCATAGTCCTTGGAACCTGGTTTAGCTGTCATCCGGTCAGCCACTTCTTTTTGGATCATCACCACAATATGTTCCAAAGGAAGCCTATCCTGTAATAGTTTCATCAGAATTGGAGTGGTCACATAATAAGGAAGATTGGCAACCACACTGATTTTTTGATATGGAGATAAGTATCGGTGAATTTCTTGAATAAGATTTGCAGCCAAAATATCCTGATGAATGATCACCACATTGGAGTACGGCTGAAGGGTATCTTTGAGGATTTCAATTAACCGTTGATCCAACTCAAAGGCAAGTACTTTTCCACTGCTCTGAGCCAGTTGTTCAGTTAAAGCCCCAATGCCCGGCCCTATCTCAATAACCCCTTTATCTTTCGTTAATTCTGCTTTTTTCACAATATTTTTTAATATATTAATGTCAACCAAAAAATTCTGACCCAAGCTTTTTTTAAATTGAAAGCCATACTTTTTCAAAATCTCAGTGGTCCGGCTGGGCGTTGCAATCTCCTTCATTTTCTTTCCTCCGCTGCCGACGTATAGGCTGATAAAAATTCATCCCTTGAGATGCCAAAAACCCTTAATCGCTTAAAAAATTGCTGTCCATTTCCATACCCGATCCCCAGCTTATCCCCCAAAACCATTCGCATTTCCTTTGAGCCTTTACCGCCCGTCAACCCAAATGAAACCATCTCATCCCAAGTAATCGGAGACTTAAACCTATCATCCGCCTCTGTCCGCACCTTTAGCAAAGCTTCCTTAATCGCTTCGGGAGAAGCATTTTCAACTCCAATATCCCCATTTTCTAATGCTTCAATCCTTGGGAGGAAGGCATGCTTACATCCTTCAACCCTCTCGCTCAGTACACGGCGAATTCTCTCCCCCGCATAATCGGGGTCGGTGAATATGATGATTCCCCTTCTTTCCTGAACCAACTTCAGCTTCTGTATCAGTTCTTCTGTTATGGCTAAACCGCCAGTTTCTATCGTATCGGCTTCAACAGCCCTTGTTACCGCAATGGTGTCATTTTTTCCTTCAACAACAATCACTTCTTTGATCATGCTTCACCTGATATGAAATATTTTTTTTGCATTTTCCATGGTTACCTTAGCCAACTCCTCATATTCAACACCCTTTAATTGTGCCATCCCTTCCGCCACATACTTGACATAAGCAGTTTCATTTCTTTTTCCCCGATAAGGTTCCGGAGTTAGATACGGACAGTCTGTTTCTATCAAAAGCCGGTCCAAGGGAATTTCTTTTACCACTTCTTTCAGTTTTCTCGCATTTTTAAATGTGATCGGACCGCCGAAAGAAATGTAAAAATTCATATCCATGCACATTTTGGCAATTTCCCAGCTTCCCGAGAAGCAGTGCATAATTCCCCCCACTTCATATGCTTTTTCTTCCTTCAAGATATCAACGATATCCTGATGGGCATCCCGGTTGTGAATTACAATTGGCTTTTTTACTTCCTTTGCTAAAGCAATTTGCTTCCTAAAGACTTCTTTTTGGATATCTTGAGGGGAGTAGTCCCAATAATAATCGAGACCAATCTCCCCAACAGCAACCACTTTATCATGAGTCATCAAATTTCGTAACCAATCAAGATCTTCTTCATTCATTTCTTTTGCTTCCGTCGGATGCCACCCCAGTGCGGCATAGATAAATGGAAAGGTTTCAGCCAATTCCAAGCAGGAAGGAATGGTCTCCCGGTTATATCCGATATTCACAATATAACGAACTCCATTATCAAGGGCCCTTTGAATCACCTCATCCCGATCGTCGTTAAATTTCTCGTCATTTAAATGGGCATGAGTATCAAATAGCAATATCTGTTCATCCTTTCTATTCTACTTTACTATGGCTCCATTTGGCATGGAATTAGGTACGGTAACCAGGGTTAATTGATCCCCTTCACTGGCAGCTAGAATCATTCCGTTTGAGTCTACCCCTCTTAAAACCACAGGTTTCAAATTGGTGACACAAACAACCTTTTTACCTAGCAATTCTTCCGGTTTATAAAACTTTGCAATCCCTGATACCACTTGCCTTTTTTCGTAACCTAAATCCAGTTGAAGCTTCAATAATTTATCTGTTTTAGGTACCGGTTCAGCCTGTAATACTTGGGCCACCCTTAATTCTACCTTTGAAAAATCGTCAATATTAATTTGTGATTTCATTTCTTTTTTTTCCAAAGCCTCTTTCTTTTTTTTGTTCTCCTCCGCTCTCTTTCTGGCCTCAGCCGTTGAAGCGTCAATCACCTTCATTTCCTCTTCTACATCCAATCGCGGGAAAAGGGCCTCGCCTCTGATCATTTTATTTCCTGCCGGGAGCAAACCCCATTGGCGAGCAGAATCCCACCGGGTGATTTCGGCCAGGTTCTCTATCCCCAGCTGACTCCAAATTTTCCTTGGAGCTTTTGTCATGAAGGGCTGCAGGAGAATGGAAATAATGCGAATTCCTTCAGCCAAGTGATATAAGACGGTCCCTAAACGGTCACGATTTTTCTCATCTTTGGCCAATACCCAAGGCATCGTTTCATCAATGTATTTATTGCATCTGCTGATAAATTGCCAAAGATGGGACAATGCGGAACCAAATACCATTTGATCCATGTATTCCTCTACTTTGGCTGCAGTCTCCACCGCCATTTGGATAAGGGAATCATCATATTCTCCCCTCTGGCTGGGCTTTGGGATGATCCCTTCAAAATACTTTTCGACCATGGCAAAGGTTCTGCTGATTAAATTACCTAAATCATTGGCCAGGTCATAATTTAACCTCTGAATGAAGGCTTCCGGAGTAAATACTCCGTCTTGTCCAAAGGGAATTTCCCTTAATAGAAAATAGCGAATGCTGTCTGACCCGTATCGGTCAATCAAGAATTTGGGATCGATCACATTTCCCTTTGATTTTGACATTTTTCCGTCCGGCATAAGCAGCCATCCATGACCAAATACCTTTTTCGGCAGTGGCAAATCCAATGCCATCAGAATAATAGGCCAATAAATCGTATGGAATCGAAGAATATCCTTTCCAATCATATGAACATCAGCAGGCCAATATTTTTTAAATTTACTGTTATCATCTGACATATAACCAAGGGCGGTAATATAGTTGGCTAAAGCATCTATCCATACATAAATCACATGATCAGGATCATTGGGAACCTTGATTCCCCATTCAAAAGTCGTACGGGATACACATAAATCTTCCAAACCTGGCTTCAAAAAATTGTTGACCATTTCATTTCGTCTCGATTCAGGCTGGATAAAATCAGGGTGACTTTCAATATGTTTTAGAAGCCTGTCCTGATATTTAGACATCTTGAAGAAATAGCTTTTCTCTTTTACCAAGTTTACATCCCTTTCACAATCAGGGCATACAAATCTTTCTCCCTTTTTTGCCTGCCTTTCAGTCCAAAATGCCTCACAATCGACACAATAATACCCTTCATATTCTCCCAAGTAGATGTCTCCCTGATCAAGGAGCTTTTGGAAAATCTTCTGAACGGGAATTTTATGCCTTTCTTCCGTGGTTCTGATAAAATCATCATAGGAAATATCCAACTTGTTCCAAAGATCCTTGATCCAATCCACCACCGGATCAATAAATTCCAATGGATCTTTTCCTTCCATAGCAGCTCTTCTTTGCAATTTTTGCCCATGTTCATCGGTCCCTGTCAGATAAAAAACATCAAATCCTCTTAACCTCTTATACCGTGCCATGGCATCACAGGCTATGGTTGTATAGGCATTTCCGATATGCAGTGTATTGCTTGGATAATAGATAGGGGTTGTAATATAAAATGTCCGTTTACTCACAATCATTCTCCTTTCCTTTTAAGCTCTCATTTTTTCAAAATGTGTCACTTATACCACAGAAGCGGAACTAAATTCTTTTAGTTCCAACCATATATAAAAATCCCCCGTCCCATATTGGGACGAGGGAATATTCCCACGTGGTACCACCCAAATTCCCTGTTATCTTACAATAACAGGCTCTGCCAGCAAAAGACTGCCCCTGTAACGCAGGGTTACGTTCCCTCCTAAATTCAATCAATCCCGTTTTCAAACTCCTTATTGAAAGAAATTCGAAGGCAATTCTCTGGGACCATCTTCATCTTATCCCACTTATACCGGCTTTCAGCTTCCACCGGCTCTCTGCAATAAGGGTCAAAGACTACTCTTCCCTTCATCGATTCGTTTATCATATTGTTTGAATATCTTAGCCAAAAATATACATAATTCATCGGTCTCTGTCAAGGGAAGGAAAAAATCACCCTAACTTATTGGAGACTTAGAAAAGTATTGACTAGAATGGGAAAGGTTGGTATTATGAGAATGAGAAAAATTTGTCGAATTTTGACGACATTTGTAATCATATGTTAAAAATGATGATCTTGAGAGGAGATGGATGTAAAATGATGAAATCAACCGGGATTGTTCGCAAAGTGGACGAGCTAGGAAGAGTGGTGATCCCCATTGAATTAAGGAGAACCTTAGGAATTGGGGAAAAAGATGCCCTTGAAATTTATGTGGATGGGGAACGTATTATCTTAAAGAAGTATGAACCAGCCTGCATCTTCTGTGGAAACGCAGATAAGGTCACCCATTTTAAAGGCAAGGTAGTCTGCTCCGACTGTTTGGCTGAGATCCCAGAACCTGTGAAATAAGCTGCTATTCTTACAGCCAACTTCCAATCATCCCCCTGTTTGTTACCAGGGGGATGAATTCATTTTACCGGGGGATAATATGATCCATTTGATGAAAATGGTTGTACACTTCTCTTTTCGGAAGGCCCCGGTCCAAAGCCGTTTGTTTAATGGCCTCATTTTTTCGAAGCCCTTGCTGAATATAATGATTGACATGATCATGTACGGATAAACCAATCCACCAATCTTCAGACTGAGATCCAGATGAAACCGATGGATTCAATCGATGAATTGACGGATACCCCTCTAATATAATGGTAAATTCCCCCCGGTGCTCTCCATCTAGAAACCATTGATCCAATTCTTCCAAATTGCCGCGAATAAACTCTTCATATTTTTTGGTTAATTCCCGGCATATGGAGATTTTCCTGGAACCAAATACTTTTCTCATGGTTTGTAAAGTTTTTTTGATTCGATGGGGACCTTCATAAAATATTAATGTCATAGGATATTCTTTAAGCCCTTCAAAAAACTGAACTTTTTCTTTTTCATGGCGAGGAGGGAAACCAAAAAATGCAAAGGATTGGGTGGATAATCCGGAGGCAATCAATCCGGTGAGGGCTGCATTGGCTCCTGGAACGGGAATGACATGAAACCCTTCTTCTAGACATTGGACCACCAAATCTGCTCCTGGATCCGATATTGCAGGCATTCCAGCATCTGAGACCAGTGCGATTATTTTCCCTTCACGCAGGTATTGAATGAACTGGGACCCCTTTTGTCTTTTATTATGTTCATGGTAGCTGGAAAGAGGCTTGTCAATGGCAAAGTGATTCAAAAGCTTCAGGGTTTGTCTTGTGTCTTCAGCAGCAATCATATCCGCTTCCCGCAACACCTGTACGGCCCGATAGGTCATATCATCGAGATTGCCAATGGGAGTGGACACAAGATATAAAACTCCTTTTCCATCAAGGGCTTGATAGCTTCTCTGAATAAACATGATTATCCTCCGTAATATATTTTCATTAACTCGCTTGTGTATTCTCCATTCTCCTCATATACCACCATCGGCGGAAGAAGTCTGACCTCCACTCCTCCATCCTTGATCCCTTCAACCAAAATCATATTGGCAGCCTCATCTATTCTGGGATGAACAAATCGAATTCTTTTCGGTTCTATCCGATATTTTCTCATAAAATACAGCAAGTCAACCATGCGGGAAGGTCGATGGACCAATGCTACCTTCCCTCCTGATTTCACCAGTTTGCTGCAAGCAATGATCACTTCCTCCAAATTGCAATAAATTTCATGTCTGGCAATGGCAAGATGGGAGTTTACATTCTGATCCCCTGTTCCTTTGGATAGATAGGGAGGGTTGCAGGTAACGACATCATATCCCCCCTGTTCCAAAAACAGATGGGCTTCCTTTATGTCCCCATGTATCATATGAATCTGCTGGTCTAAATGATTCATGGCAATACTTCGCAATGCCATATCCACAATTCGTGGTTGAAGCTCAACCCCGGTGATCTGGGCCTTTGTTCTGGTGCTTAACAAAAGGGGAATCACTCCATTACCGGAGCATAAATCAACAATTTTTCCTTTAACCGGAACAGAAACAAAATGAGAAAGCAAAACCGCATCCATGGAAAAACAAAAAACATTTTTGCTTTGAATAATCTTAAGATCATTTGTTAACAAATCGTCAATTCGCTCATCCTCGTATAGGGTTAGTTGATCGGCCATATTTCCTCCAATTGTGAATAAGTATACAAACGAAATTAAAGAATTCACTAAGGACAGCCTTCGAGTTCGTGCTAAAGTAATTTCCCACATCTACAGATAAAAAAGGGTCCCTATGGACCCATTTACTTATTTAGAAATGACAGACAGAAAAGACAGTCGCCCTCAGTCCTCAAACTTCCATAGTGAACATGGCAAATATGAAATCCTTCATAATAAAGCCGGGCCAGATTATCATAGCCTTCCCCTACCACATGATTTCTCTGCCCGTTTTCTTCTTTTTTCTGATTTTCCTGCTCCTTATTCGCCATCATATCACGCAAATTCTGGTTCTCCAGGGATAGACTTTTGTTTTCTTCCAATAACGCAACCACATGCTGTTTTAATATCTTCACTTCCCGGTAAAGTCTACCCAACTGCTCCTCCATTTCGGCTACCTGTGTATATATGTCGCTTTTATCCACAAGCTCCACCCCAATTTCACAGTTAGTCCATAGTTACAACATCTTCTAATGGAAATTCAATCATTTTTTGATCGTCCATGAATTCAACTTGAACCAACCGCTCTAAAATATTTAATCCGATCACTTTCCCCTCACCTTTTGGCGTAAACACCTTCTGTCCAATATCCGGTAAAACTTCTCTGGCACTTTCATAATTTTCACTTTCATATTTCAGACAACACATCAAACGTCCGCAAAGACCGGAAATTTTCGTCGGGTTTAGAGAGAGGTTTTGATCTTTGGCCATTTTGATAGAAACGGGTTCAAAATCCCCCAGAAAGCTTGAACAACAGAGAATTCGTCCACAGGGACCTATTCCTCCCAGCATTTTGGCCTCATCCCTTACCCCAATCTGCCTTAATTCGATACGGGTTCTAAACACCGCTGCCAAATCCTTGACCAATTCGCGAAAATCAACCCGGCCATCGGCAGTAAAATAAAAGATAATTTTATTCCGGTCAAAAGTATACTCTACATCAACAAGCTTCATATCAAGCTGATGTTCCTCAATCTTTTTCATGCAAATCTGAAAAGCTTCCTTGGCTTCTTCTTTATTTTGCATAACCAGTGACGCATCCTCTTCTGTTGCAATTCGCATCACCTTTTTAAGAGGGAGAACCACGTCATCCTCTGAAACTTCCTTCTTACCAATCACGATCTTTCCGTATTCAATTCCCCTTGTCGTTTCAACAATCACATGCTGATCCTTTTCAACCGGCCAGTCTCCCGGATCAAAATAATAGATCTTACCCGCTTTTTTAAAGCGGACTCCTACTACTTGATACAATGCGATCACTCCTTAGATGAATAACCACTTGTTCCAGAATAAGTTGAGGATTTGCATAGGATGAGAGTTTCTTTTTTGCTTCCAGTATTTTCTCCATCCCGTTGATCCCATCATCTATCTCCATTTTACTTCCTTGTCTTTTAATAGATTCTTGTTGTTCTACAAATATAGACGGACCTTCTGCATGGTTAATTTTCATAAATATTAAATCCCGCCACCATAACAAAAAAATATCCAAAAATAATTGCAGATTCTCCTTAAACTCATCATTGACGGAAAATTGTTGCTGTATCGTAAAAAAGGCTTGGTTGGGCCTAAAAAGAATCTCTTCTGACAATTGTATCACTAGGTTCTTCAACCGTGCAAATAATTCTGATTGGCATAATTGTCTGGCTTCATCCAAATCTGCCGTAATATGGGCAGAAAGTCGGGCCAATTCTGGATGGAATCCTTCATCCATGAGATATCCGGCCAATAACTTCGGTGATGGGGTAGAAAAGGTAACGATCTGGCAACGGGATCGAATCGTAGGTAAGATTGCATGTTCGTTTTCACTAAGGAGTACTGCTACAACACCGGAAGTCGGTTCCTCCAAGAACTTAAGCAAACTGTTAGCTGCCTGAAGGGTCAAGAATTCCGCTTGATGAATGATATAAATTTTCCTTTGGGATTCTGTACTCCGATAGGAAGATTTCCTCTGCAGCTCCCTCATTTGTTCAATTTTAAGGGACCTCCCCTCTGGTACTACCTCAAAAACATCAGGATGATTTCCATTTTCTATCCTTCTGCAATTTCTGCATTGATCACAGGGGTTTAATGAATCATTCTCACAAAACAAAGCTTTTGCTAATTCTATTGCAATTTTTCTTTTTCCTGTGCCCCGGGCACCGGTGAATAAATAAGCATGGGTAATTCTTTTATTTTTTAAACTGCGCTGCAACATTGAAACTGCCCGATTTTGCCCTTGAATCTTATCCCAAGACACATGTCATCATCCTTATCAAATATATAAATTAAGCAGCAAACCCTTAATATCGCCAATTCGTTCCAATAAATCAATTCCTTTTTTCTCCTTGGCCAACACTTCCTCGGTCAGTTGAAGAAGTTGTTCATCTATCTTCTTAATGGTTGTAAACATCTTCCCCCTGCCCCGAAGGTCCCAACCCTGTTCTTTTTTAAGGAATAATCCGGAGTTTACGGCATCTTTTACAAATTTTTTAACCAAGCTTTTATATATCATCAGATCTTTTACTGTTCTGCTATTGGCCAAAATCTTCCCCTGACTTTCAATATTCTTTAACAATTGATCCAACCCGGCTCTTTCCATGTGTTCCTTCTGCTGATTTAGTTCATGAATAAAGGAACTTTTCTGCGTACCTGCTTTTTTTCCTTCTGGTCCAATCAATGATTCTGTAATGGATCGGATTCCATCACCGATTTTCATGGATCATCACACCCTAAAATTGAGCAAACTGCTCAATAGGTAATATAAATACCGTGGCCCCACCAACCTGAACTTCCACAGGATAAGGAATATATGATTCCACATTTCCCCCGAAGGAGGAAACAGGAGAAACCAACTTTTCTCTGGCTTTACAGTTTGCCTTTATAATCGTCAACACATCTTCCACCCGGTCATCATCCACTCCAATGAGAAAAGTAGTATTTCCCGCCTTAAGAAAACCGCCTGTGCTAGCTAACTTTGTTGCCCGAAATCCATTTTCCACCAAAGCGGAAGAGAGACGTCCGCTATCCTTATCCTGTATCACTGCAATAATTAATTTCATTCTAATCCCCCCAGTCGTTTATTGATATATGAGATTAGGTCATCATAAATCAATTGATAAACCTTATCCTGGGATAACGTACCGTTCACCAGCTTAATCCGTTCCTTTTCTTTTTTTGCTAAAGCATAAAAACCATCCCTCACCCTTTGGTGATATTCGTGATTCTTCTGTTCAATCCGATCAAGATTATGATCACCAGACCGTTGCAGTAGTCGATGCTTCCCGATTTCTATGGGTACATCTATGAGATAAGTTCGATGGGGTTTAAACCGGTTCGTGGCAAACTGATTAATTAGTTGAATAGTCTCCAAAGGTATCTGTAACCCATATCCCTGATAAGCAATGCTGGCATCAACAAACCGGTCACATAATACGATATACCCTTTTTCAATGTGGGGGATGATAAATTCCATGACATGTTGAGCCCTTGAGGCAGCATATAGCAATACTTCTGTCTCCTTCACCATTTCCTGAAAAGATGGAGAGAGAAGAATTCTTCTTATCTCATTGCTAATCATGGTACCCCCTGGTTCCCTGGTCGTAACAACTTTAAATCCCTTTTCTTCTAGTTTTTTACCGATTCTTTCAATTTGTGTTGTTTTTCCTGCACCATCGGGGCCTTCAAAAGTAATAAATATTCCTGGATGATTCAAATCATCATTCCTCCAATACATCTTTATATTAATACACGAATGTTCTTAACATGAGGGTCAGATATTCCTTGAAAGCGCATCCCCTGTTCTCTAAGTTTCATGATATGCTCTACAACATCCCTTTCAATGATTTCGCCAAGGGTAATCACAGGAACTCCCGGAGGATATGGAATAACCATTTCTCCAGCAATCTTTCCTATTGCTTCCGTTAACGGCACACTTTTAACAGGACTTGTTTTCACTTTATAAGGGGGAATTACCGGATTACCTGAAAAAAAAGTTTGGGAGGGGAAATGAAAGGAATGGAACCATTTACCCTTTTCCTGTTCAATTTGATCCATGATCTTATTAAAAATTTTACATATGCGATCCATTTCAGCTTCCTGTATACCAGGGGACAACACCATTAAAAGAAGATGGACATCCGCTAATTCCACATAAATACCCAGTTCTTCCAGCCTTCTTTGAAGTTGAAAACCAGTGATTCCCCTTTTTAATACAATCGTGATTTTTAAAGGATCGATATAATCATAGGTTTTTCTTTTTTCATTTGGAGACGGAATATAAAACCATTCATTCCATTGGTTTAAAAAGCTCCTTAAATGATCAGCATATCCAACAGCTTTACAAAATCCCTCTTCGCCCATTTGGACGGCTTCCTTTCTTGCCAAATCCAATGAGGCCATAATAGGAAAAGAGGGACTGCTTGATTGCAAAATAGTTAACCATTCCTTTACTAGATCCCTATTTATGCGGTTTCCTTTTATATGAAGCATCGCTCCCATCGTCATTGCTGAAAGCATTTTATGGGTGGATTGCACCACTCCATCTGCCCCTGATTCAATTCCCCGGGGCGGTAATTCTTTGGCAAATCCAAAATGGGCTCCATGGGCTTCATCCACCAATAGAGGAATACCATAGGAGTGAACCACTTCAGCAACCTTATCCAAGAATATACCCATTCCATAATAATTGGGATTTGTAAGAAATACGGCCCTCACATCCTTATGTTCCTCTAACAGCTTCTTCAAATCCTCCACAAGAATGGACGTTGCTATTCCCCAATCTGCTTCTATTTGCGGACGGATATAAACAGGCTGGGCACGGGATAGTAAAATGGCATGAAATACTGATTTATGAGCATTCCTCTGTATGATGATTTTGTCGCCTTGTCCGCAAACGGAAAGAAGAAGAGCAATGTTTCCAACCGTACTCCCTCCCACAAGAAAATGGCTTTCATCTGCTTTAAACGCATCCGCCGCCAATTCCTGAGCCTGAAATATAGGCCCTTCCGGATGATGCAAATCATCTAAATCGTTTAACTCTGTTGCATCAAGGGATAAGATGGAGGAAAACCATTTTTTCCCTTCTGATGAAAAAAAACGACCATGTTTATGTCCAGGTACATGAAGGCTAATGGGATTCTGCTCCCAATGCTTGACCAATGCTTCAAAAAGGGGAGCTGAGTTATGTTTACATTTCCTCTCCAATCAAAAGCATCCTTTCCTTAATCGTTAAAACCTGTTCCTAATTTGATTATATGAAAACCACCATTTGATTCATAGGGAAAAAAGAAAAAACAGAGACTTTTCACTTTGTCTCTGCCTATCATGCATGATTTTTGAGCCAGATTCTTCTCATTTGTTCAATAAAAAACGGGTATTTTTCATCGTAAACATCGGTATCAATAATTTCATGCTCACATGCTATACAGATGAATTCTCCCCATATAGAAATTCCTGTGTCTTTACGCATTCCACATACGATACAATAACGCATTTCCTGCTCCATTAGGAACCTCACCCCTCAATAAATATGTATACCATTATTAACCATTATAATCAGCTTTATACCAGAGGTGAGTTTAAATCTACATATTCCTTTATCTTACTTGGAAATTGGATATCTTTTTTCTTTATGCTCCATGTAAACTCGTTTTTCCCTAACAGGTCTTCTCATCTCCATCATCATTGCCGGAAATACTTTTGATACATAGGGAAAAAAGCGAATAAACGATTCTCCATGTTCCCTTACCTTATATGAAATAGGGACCTCTACCATCCGATAGCCTTTTCTGACTAAATTTAAAGTCATCACCTGTGCATAGTTATAATCGTGGCAAATTTCCACATCTGCCAAAGCTGCCCTTGAAAATGCCCGAAATCCCGACTGCCCGTCATATATCCATTGCCGAAGCAAAAGAGACTGAATCCCTGTAAAGAAATAGTTCCCCCATCTTCTGTACCACTTC
Organism: Microaerobacter geothermalis; assembly: GCF_021608135.1. Classification (NCBI taxonomy): domain Bacteria; kingdom Bacillati; phylum Bacillota; class Bacilli; order Caryophanales; family Bacillaceae; genus Microaerobacter; species Microaerobacter geothermalis. The sequence continues at coordinate 6,193 of NZ_JAKIHL010000049.1, read as the reverse complement.
ATTCCCCTAATGGTTCCTTTAAAACGTGAACCCATCACATAATCAGCTTCGCCATTAAGAATAGGCTGAATCACCTTCGGGATTTCATCGGCAGGGTATTCATCATCGGCATCAATCATCACACCAATGTTTGCTCCAAGTTTATACGCTTCCCTTAATCCTTCCCTAATGGCTGCTCCAAGTCCTTTATTTGTTTCAAAATGAAGAAAGTAATCGGCACCAGACTCTTTGGCTGTTACAACTGTTCCATCTGTGCTTCCATCATTCACAACCAGTACCCTTATCTCCCAATTAGGACCCATATCACGAGGAATTTTTTGTATGACTTTTCCAATGGTTTTTTCTTCATTGTGCGCTGGAATGACGACGATGCATTTTTTCATGCTGTTTCTCCTCCCCCATAATTTTTAATTTCCCCTCTGATTGCTTCAATAAGAACAGACCCCCTTGATTTATTTGGGTATGGTGCCCCCAGCAAATAGGCAAGGGTAGGAGCCACGGACACAAGGGATCTCTTATCCATTATCTTTTTTCCTCGTTCAATCATCGGTCCATGGATAATAAATGGAACAAAACGTTCCCCTTCATCCAAGTGACCATGGCCTCCAATTCCATCCGATTGTCCGTGGTCCGCTGCCACGATAAAGACTGCTCCCTCCAAATCTCCCCTTTGATTCAGCCATTGATAAAATTCCTTAATGAGGAGATCGGCTTCTTCAATCTTCTCTCGATATTCTCCATACAGGGCTCCTCTGCTATGTCCCGTTTGGTCCGTAGCTATTAATTGAACAATCAAGAGATCTGGATTGCTTTCCTCCATGATCATCTTTGCCCGATTCATAATATGTCTATCAGCCTCATCATTTTTCATCACCGCAGTGACACTATCCACATCATTTCCAAAAGCATCAATCAGGTGGGCAATTCCCAAAAGGCGCCCCTTCTTACCCACTTTGCTTAAGCTGTCAAAAATACTTTCGCATCGTACACCTAAACGCCACACCATATTACTTTTAATTCCATGTTCCCTGGGATAAGTTCCAGTAAACATGGAAGAAAAACAAACGACCGTTCTTGCCGGGTAAACGGTTTCCATCTGGGTATATTCCGTGCCATTTTCTGTTAACCAATCGATAAAAGGGGTATTTGCCTCCGCCAACCTGTCTTTTCTGCACCCATCGATAATGACCATCACTACTTTTTTTGCTATGGGGTGAGTAACATCTGGATGATGAGTGTACGAATCGATTTCTTCAGGTTTCCACCGAAACAATAAATAATGGATAAGGAAAGAATAGATCCAAATTCCTCCGGTGAATAAAAGAAGATTGGTCCACTCCATTCCCCCTTGGGTGGAAATTTGAAGATATATACCCTCCAAAACAGTTAATAGCAATAAAAACTTTGGAATCTGTTCCTGAGCATTCCCGCTGGTTGAATCGCTATTTTTTAAAACCAATTTCCAAAATCGGGTGAAATTCCACAGTGTCGTTCCAATTCTTAAGTGATAATAGATCGTCCCCCAAAAAATAACAGTAAAGAAAAAATATAGACCCATAGAAAAGAGGAGAAGAGAAAAAGGGATGACTCCAAAAAGAACAAAGGAAATGGCTAAAGGAAACCATAAGAAATACCTTAAGTGAATGGGAAAATCATAAACATAATAAACAGCAAACAAAGGAAGAACAGCAAAAAGAGCAGTTATACCATCTACCCAAAAGGATCGCACATCCCAATCCGAAATATGGTACATCAAATAAACACCTATAACAAAGACAGGGGTAAATGTTTTCCCTTCATTCAATACGTTCCAAAGCCTGGCTGCCACGATTTCAAAATTTGACGCCTTTTTCACGATTTCTCCAACTCCTGTCGTTTTTTTGCTTCCTTCCACAAAAAACCAATCCCTTCTTTCATCATCAAAAGGGCTGGTAGTCCAAAAAGATAGGAATAAACAAATTTAAATGCATGGGTAAATATAGCTATTTGAATTCCTGTTTCCAATGGAATTCCCTGCTTGAACAAGAAATAGGACATGATTCCTTCATAGGTACCCAATCCACCCGGTGTAACGGAAAAGGTTTGTCCTAGGATTGTAATACTGTTCACCATTGCTGCGGTTGGAAAAGACACCGGCATAAGAATTTGGGCTACAGACCATAAGATTACTCCTTCCATGACCCAACTGGGAAAGATATAAAGAAAAGATCTCGTATATTGATTCCGTCCTTTAAAAATATTAAAGAAAATAATCAGGAGCGTTCCCACTATCATTCCAGGAATAGGCCAAAACAAGAATACAATAAGAAAAAGAAGAGAAATGATATCCAAAATCCTTGATAACAATACGCTCCAAGCTCCTTCTTTCCACGAAACTCCATGGGACCTAACCAGATAAATTCGAATCAAATCTCCTCCTTTAAAGGGAAGAAGATGATTAAAAAGAAGGGTTACATAAATGATTTTCAGCAACTTTCTATTTGAAACCCTGTTTTTCAGAAGAACCTGCCAACCCAGTCCCCGCAACATGAAGGAAATCGTATAGGGAATAAATAGAAAGACAAGTAAGGCAGGATGCTGAAATACACCCTTCCAAAGAGATTGCCATTGTTCAACGGAAAAATTGACATAAATAATATAAACTGACCAAATAAGCAAAAATAACCCAATTCCCCGCCATAGCCATTTTTTATGAATGAACATCCAACTCCTGTAAAAACCATGTTGCAAAGCGGGTTACTCCTTCCTCCCAACTAACTCTTGGTTTATAACCCAACATTTTGTTGGCCAAGCCATAATCACCCCATGTAAACCTGACATCTCCCAAAGGCCGGGTGATTTCAATTTTTTTTGCTTTTCTTCCCAAAGCATGCTCAAGGGATTCTACCATCTTACCAACCGTTACGGTTCTACCGGAACATAAATTATATACTTGAAATCCATTCATCCGCTTAAGGGAAAGAAGGATGCCTTCCACAATATCAGAGATATAAGTATAATCACGGGCTGTTTGATTCCCATAGATTTGGATCTCCCTATTTTCCATGATTGATTTGGCAAAGGAAAAGAGAGCCATGTCAGGCCGCTGCCTTGGTCCGTATACCGTAAAAAAACGAAGAACAGTGATATTCATCTGATAAAGCCTGTGGAAGGTTTCACAAAATACTTCTCCGGCATATTTTGCAGCTCCATAAGGAGATAGGGGCTTTGGATCTGTTTGTTCCTCATGATGCGGCCTGTCCAATAGTTGATGGCCATAAACAGATGAAGAAGATGCAAAAATCAAGCGTGTGCATCCTGATTTTTTAGCCGCCTGCAAAATTGAAACGGTTCCTTTCACATCCACATCCACATAAAATGATGGTTTATCTATAGAATTTCTAACACCTGGCACAGCTGCCAAATGAACAATCGTATCCACTTCATTTTCTTTCAGTAGTTCTTCCATTCTGTTCTCATTTAATATGTCTTCCTGATAAAAATGAACCTTCTCCGACCTTAACAGAGGTTTTAAATTTTTCTTTTTTATTTCTATGTCATAGTATTCATCCAAAACATCTACAACCATCAATTTTTTTACATCTGGTTGAAGAATGAGGCATTCACAGAGGTTTGATCCTATAAAACCAGCACCTCCCGTCACCAGTACATTCATATACAACACCTAAGCCTTCCCAATCTCATGTTTACCTTTCATTTCATGTTTAACCATTGATATAACTCCGGTTTAGCTTCATACAATACAATTTGATTGTAGTTAGGATATAACAAAGAATTTCCCTGAAATACAGCAACCTCATTAAACAACGGATATAAGTCGTATCCTTGTTCCTTGAATCCATTTAACACCGAATTTGTAACAAGCAATTCTTCCTGTTTCCCATAATTTAGGACAGTTTGTTTAAAATAAGATACACTTTGAACTTTCTCTGTTTTTATTTCAGGGAAATAGAAATCAATGACTCTTTCTTCTTCCCAAGTAAATATAAGCATATTTTGTTTAACATAACGCTGGTTCAAATAATCTGCCAACTGAACCATTGGAGGAATTGTCGTTCTGTATTCATATGATAATGATAATCCCTGTACGAAGAAAAATACGGCAAAGATGGCCAACCAAATTTTTTGGGGAATATCCCTTAAAATTGCGATAAACTTTGCAAGAAGAATCATAAATACAGGAGATAAAATTACAATGTGCCTGATTTTATCAACATTTTGTCCCACCATAATCCAAATAAAATACGGAATAACTGAAAGGAAGAGAAAAAAATATGCCCACGTATTATTTTCTCTTTGTCTTCTATTCTTCCACTTTATAAATGTAATCACTAGACCAAGAATAAATATCGCTAAAAGGATAAATTTAGCAATTGGTTGATCTGTAATGATTCCAAACCATCCTTTAAATCCAAGCTGTACCAAGAATTTATAAAGCCTTTCAACCCAATCCCCTGATGTGAGTATGGTTCCCCCCCATTGGGTGAAATGTCCTTCGGTAAACCTTAGTCCTAATTGAAGAAACGGAATAATTCCTCCTTCATGCAAAGCTAGAGGTACAAACCAAAGACTAACAAATACTGCTCCCGTTATTCCTGTAATCAACAATCCTCGCCAAAATGAAACCCATGGCTTGTGATTGTCCATAATTGATCGAAGTAGAGGTATCAATAACATAAAAACATAAGGAAAATACGAAATTCTGATACCCATCGCTAAGGCATATAGAGCAGCTCCTGCAAATAATATTTTTTCATGATCTTTATCCGCCAAAGGAATTTTCAGGGATATCGAAATCAACCATAGGTACAAATAAATGAATAAAATTCCCATCATATCTGACATTGGAACCTCGGCCAAAAGCCAGATCAAAGGATGGACAGCGGTTAAAATGGCTGCCATCCACCCTGTTGATTTTCCAAAAAGATTGGTTGACAGATAAAAAACTGGGAGTATCAATAATCCACCTGATACAGCACTGATCAAAGAGAGGGTCTCTATCTGATCTCCAATTAAAGGATATATTAAAATTCCAAAAAACATATAGATGGGATAACCGGGGAAATGAGGCTGCATGGAAAGCAAATCAAAATTGGATAACCCCAATGCAAAATCTACAGTATCCCAACTGTCGGCATACTTTCCTGCCAATGCCAATCTTAAAATAATGGATATGGTAATGATTAAAACCAAAACCATTGGTTACTTCTTCTTTCCAAGCCATGAAATAAACCAAACAATTCCAATCACAAGAATCAATATTATGCCTATTATCACAAAACCAGAATTTTTACCTCCCACTGATTTTGAAACAATATCCACTGGTGCTTCACCAGCCGCGTGTTCACCATATTCTACGTCTGTTTTAAAATAATCTTTTAACACAGTTAAAATTTCTTCTTTTTTTGCATCAAATTCTGGTCGATTCGGTTCTAGTTTACCGACACCGAATAAACCGGGATTTCCCAATGCTTTTAAAGCATCTTCAAAATCTTTTTTTATAGTTTTATCTAAATCCGGAGAATCCTTTTGAACCAATGGGGACAGTGCTTCATATGTAGCAAATGCTTTAGCTAATAATAATTTCGCTTGAGGATAATCATCAAACGCTTTCGTTAAATTTGTAAATCGGCGGTCAATATTTCTAACTAAAATCACTTGAAAGAGCCGAATTACATCATTATCTCTTTCCTCTTTAATTGCCGAATCCAACTGATCAATCACATCCTGACCAAACTCTTTTACTAGTTCATCTTTTATTTCATCAACCACGGTTTGAACAGTAGTATAATCAGCAGGATTTTGGTTTAGAGCAGCCACAATTTGTTTATATACCTCAGCCACCTTTTCCTCATTTGGATTTCCGTATGAGTATGTATACCCGATATTTGGAAAAATAGACACGATAAATAATATGCCTAATACGAACACCAACCCTTTTCTCATTTACATTCCCTCCACTCTAATTATTTGAGAATCATTATCAATTTGCATTATATGTATGTTTTCCTAATCTGTCAAATAAGAAAAACTTAGATAAGAAGTGCAGGTGATGTTATCAAGTTTGTAGAGTAGAGAACTGAAATTTCATTGCGGGCGGAAGCCCGTTTTACTTTTTCAGTTCCCCCTTCATCAAACCGGACGTGAGGTTTTCCCTCATCCGGCTTTCCGATGTTCTTCTTCCTTCAGCGTT